>NZ_JBFHDW010000074.1:0-9939 GCF_041584535.1 Actibacterium sp.
CAGCCGGTCTGCGGCTGTTGGGGCCGCAATCCATCGGGCATATCAATTTTACGAAAGCGCTGCCCGCAACTCTGAGCGCGCTTCTGGAACTTGAGCCGATGCGGGCCGGGGACATAGCGCTTTTGTCTCAAAGCGGGGCACTGTCCAACTATGCGTCCGCCGAGGCGCTGGCGCGGGGGCTGAGAATGTCGCATGTCGTCACCTTCGGCAATGCGGCGGATGTCACCCCGGACGAGGTGATTGATTATCTGGCCGGTGTGCCCGAGACCAAGGTGATTGCCTGTTATCTTGAAGGTGTGGGCGACAGTGTGGCGTTTCGCGCTGCATGCCAAAAGGCGATCCAGGCCGGGAAACGGGTGATCGCCCTGAAGTCCGGACGGTCAGAGCAGGGGCGGCGTGCGGTCGCCAGCCATACGGCAAGCATGACGGGTTCGGCCGAGGCCTTTGACGCGCTTTGTAAAAGCGCCGGTGTTCTTTCGGTGCGCAGTATCGGGGAATTGCTTGACGTGGCTGCGGCCAGCCGGTTGCTGCCGGACCAAGCAGGCAAGCTGGGGATGATCAGTTTCAGCGGTGCGTCTTGTGCGCTGTTTGCCGATTATTGCGCTGCGGCGGGCTTGGAGATTGCCACTCTTGGCGACGCCACCAAAGAAGCACTGACCAAAATCCTTCCGTGGTTCCTGAAGCCGACGATGCCGTTCGACGTGGGGCAAACGGTTTTTGATCATGCGCTTTTCACGACATTGCTTGAGCACATTGCCGTTGATCCCGGCATTGGAACGCTCGTGGTGAACCTGCACACGATCAATCCGTCTGCCCTGCGGCCGGACCTGAAGATCGAGGCGATCAAGGCGGTTCAGCGCCAAACGGGCAAGCCGATTGTGGTGGTCTGGGAGGCCGCGCGGCCAGAAGATGCCGACAACTTGAGGACGCTGACGGATTGTGCGGTCTTTTACGACATGTCGCGGGCAATCTCGGCGCTTGGGCGGCTGAGTTCGGCGCCGCTCGCCGCGCCATCGTCGCAACCGCGTGACCCGATTGCACGGATCGACGGGCTGGACGATGAACACGCGGTAAAGACTTTTCTCGGCGGTCTTGGGCTGCCGGTCCCGCAGGGGAGGCTGATCACCACCGATGAAATCAAGTCGGGTGCTGATTTCAACGGGACGGGGCGGTTTGTGCTCAAGATTGTCTCGCCCGACATCCAGCACAAGACCGAGGTCGGCGGGGTCCTTCTGAACGTGCCTGCCGATGCAGTGGTCGAGGCGGCGAACAAGATGCTTTTCAGGATCGCGGCGACCTGTCCAGAAGCACGGCTGCGTGGCATACTTGTCGAGCAGATGGCCCCGGCGGGTGCGCAGGAAATCGTCGTAAGCCTTTTACGCGACGTGGAATGCGGCCCGGTTCTGACCATCGGGGCCGGAGGGACGGCGATCGAGCTTTATCGCGATGTGGCGCGTCGGGTTTGCCCGGTGTCCGTGGAGGAAATCCACCAGATGCTGCGGGAGTTGAAAAGTTTTCCGTTGCTCGACGGTTTTCGCGGGGCACCGCCCGCAGATGTCGACGCGCTTGCCGGACTGGCTGAGAACATCTCGCGCATTGCGGTGGCCGCACCTTGGTTGACCCAACTGGAACTGAACCCGGTTCTGGTCGGACGGGCCGGAGAGGGTGTGATGATCGTGGATGCGCTGGCCGAGCTTGACGCGTCGACCGGGCATCAGGACGTGACAGGATAATCCGCGCGAATTCCTAGGAGGGGGCGCATGAAAAATGAACTTGAAAGCTATGTCACCGGACCACGCGAGCCCGCGCTTTTAGAGCGCACGATCGGCGCGCAGTTTGCGGAGACCGTAAAATGCTTTGGCGGTCGCGCGGCGATAGTGTCGCCTGATGGCCAGAGTTTCCTGACCTACAAGCAATTTTGGCAGCGGACAGGGGATGTGGCGGCGGGCCTTTTGTCGCTTGGCCTCACACCCGGCGACCGTGTGGCAATCCTTGCGCCCAATTGCACGGAATGGGCGCTGCTCCAGTTCGCGACCGCGCGGGCCGGGCTGGTCCTTGTCTCGCTCAACCCCGCCTACCGCAGCCCGGAATTGGCTTTCACGCTGAAGAAATCCGGCAGCAGGATGTTGGTGTCGAGCCGGGCGTTCAAGACCTCTGACTACCTTGACTTGATCAACGGATGCGACGGCGCCGCGCTGCCTGAACATTTGCCGGAACCGGTGGAATTCTTCATTGGTGTGGGACAGGATTGGCCCAAGGGCACGATGATTTTCGAAGAGTTGGAGGCGCGCGGTGCGGCTCTGTCGAAGGATCGGCTTGCCGAGATTGAAAGCGCGCTCAAACCGGACGATCCGATCAATATCCAGTTCACAAGCGGCACCACGGGTCTTCCCAAGGCGGTGACGCTGTCGCACAGGAATATCCTGAACAATGCCCGCTTCGTGGCCCACCGTCAGGCGCTGAGCGAGGAGGACCGGCTGTGTATCCCGGTGCCGCTGTATCATTGTTTCGGCATGGTGATGGGGAATCTGGCCTGTGCGTCTGTTGGCGCCTCCTGGACCTATCCCTCTGAGGGGTTCGACCCGGCCAGAACGCTTGCCACGATCGAGGCAACGCGTTGCACCGCGGTCTATGGAGTGCCGACCATGTTCATCGCCATGCTGAACGATCCGAGTTTTCCGCAACGCGAGCTTGGCAGCCTGCGGACCGGGATCATGGCCGGGGCTCCTTGTCCGTCGGATGTCATGCGACGGGTGATTGCCGATATGAATATGGTCGATGTGACCATCTGTTATGGCATGACCGAAACCAGTCCGGTCAGCTTTCAGACCGGCAAGGATGATGCGCTGGAGCGGCGCGTCGGCTCTATTGGCACGGTGCATCCGCATCTCGAGGCGCGGCTGGTCGACCCAGCGGGCGCGGTCTGTGCAATCGGGCAGGAGGGTGAAATCCAGGTGCGGGGCTATTCCGTGATGTCAGGCTATTGGGGCGATCCAGCGGCAACGCGCGATGCGATCACCAAAGATGGCTGGATGCGGACTGGCGATTTGGGGCGGATGGATCAGGCAGGGTATTTTCAGGTCACCGGCCGATCCAAGGACGTGATCATCCGGGGCGGCGAGAATATCGCACCGCGCGAGGTCGAGGAGTTGTTGCACAGCCATCCCGATGTCGCTGATGTGCAGGTCTTTGGTCTGCCTGATGAACGGCTGGGGGAGACGGTGTGTGCCTGGGTGCAGCCGGCGCCGGGCACAAGGCCGGACCCCGATATGCTAAGGGACTTTTGCAAAGCAAGAATAGCGCATTTCAAGGTGCCCAAGTTCATCCGTATCGTCGGGGAATTCCCGATGACCAGCAGCGGCAAACCGCAGAAATTTGCCATGCGCGAGATCGAGATAGAGCGCGCTAAGGCCAAGGATGCGGGCGCTGAGGAACCGGTTGTCGGATCGGCGCAATAATGCTTTCTATGAGGCCCGTGGCGATGCTAAGACAAAATGATGAGGGGTTCAGGCATTACATGCAGTTGAACGGAACGGGCGCAGGGCCGCAAAGAGGGGTAGGGGGGAGCCAGCGGAAACGTGGCTTCCTGTATCAGAACGTTGCCAACCTCGTGGCCAAGCAGATCGAACGCGGCGCCTACAAGATCGGCGATATCCTGCCGCGCGAAGAGGATCTGGCACAGAACCTGAATATCAGCCGCAACACGATGCGCCATGCGCTGCAATTGCTGGAAGATCAGGGGTTGATCCTGCGCAAGAAGCGGGTGGGAACGGTCGTGATTGCGTCACGGCCCAACCCCTCGATGACCGTGAACCTGACGTCGTTGGACAGTTTCGGACAGGTTGCGGCCCGAACCGATTTTCACCCCGCGACGGCCGGTCCGATGGCTTTGCCGGCCGATCTGTCGGACATTTGCGAAACCAACATGGCGGCCTCGGACAACTGGATGCGTGTCGGCGGGCCGCGTACGGATACCCTGTCTGGCCAGCCCTATTCCTTTGTCAGGTTTTACTTCCCCGAACGTTTTGGCTCGGTCGCGCAACTGATCGGTCCCAAGACCGGTCTTGTATATCGGATCATCGAAGAAACCTACGGTGTGACCGTTGACTCGGTCCAGCTTGAGATCCTAGCCGCGCCTATCGAACCGGACGTGGCGCAGGCCCTCGACTTGCCGCCGGGAAGTGTGCTTCTCAAGCTGCTGGAAGTGATGCGTGAGGCTGATGGCAACGTGATCGAAGCGGTTGAAGCATATTACCAACCCGAGACCTTCCGTTACCGCGGTGTGATCCGGCCCGGCGCCGCCCGCTAGCGCGGCACCGTCTCAGTGCGGCCAGCCCGCGACCTTAAATAAATACCAACATATATGGAGGCAAATATGCCCAATGCTCTGATTTCTCATGTTGAGGACCATATTCTGCACATCCGGATCAACCGTCCCGAGGCGATGAACACCTTTAACGCCGAGGTCGTCGAGGGGTTCCGTGCCGCGTGGGACCAGTTCAACAAGGGCGACGATTTGCGCGTTGCCATCCTGTCGGCAACTGGCGACCGCGCCTTCAGCGCCGGGGTGGACCTTAAATCTCCGGTCAGTGTTCCCGAACTGGCCTCGATTTTGCCCGGACTCGGGGTCGAGGTGAAAAAACCGGTCATCGCCGCAGTGTCGGGGCATTGTCTGGGTGTTGGGCTGGTGATGTGCCTTGCTGCGGATCTGCGGCTGGCCACACCAAGCGCGAAATTCGGCTATCCCGAACCCAAGGTGGGGATTACCGGCGGGATTGCGAGTGCGCTTCCGCGCTACCTGCCGCGGGCGGTGGCAATGGAGATGCTGTTCACTGGTGACAGTATGGACGCGCAGCGGGCCTATGAAGTCGGTTTTGTGAACCGTTTGGTAGAGCCGGAGAACCTGATGGCCGAGGCGCAGAAACTGGCGCGCCGGATCGCATCGAATGCGCCGCGTGTCGTGGGCGTTCTCAAGGAACTGGTTCTTATGGCCGATACCCCGACCCCGTTTGAACGGGCGGCGTCGGCAGACCGGCTTCTTGCCCCCTTGCGCGGCAGCGCGGATGAGATCGAGGGCCGACTGGCCTTTCTCGAAAAGCGCGCGCCGATTTTTACGGGCAAACTGTAATGCCCTACACATCCACTCATTGGGGGATCCGCGAGATCGTGACCGGGCCAGACGGGAAACCGCGACTTCGGCCCTATGATGCGGACCCCGACGCCAATGATATCGGCCTCGATCAATTGACGGAGGCAGTGCAGTCAAAACGGGTGCTGCGGCCGGCGGTGCGGGAGAGTTTCCTCAAAGACGGCGCGGCAGCGGCAGGCGCGGGGCGGGGGAAAGAACGCTTCGTCGACGTGGATTGGGATACGGCGTTGGATCTGGCGGCGTCCGAAATCGCTCGGGTGCGCGACATGCATGGCAATGGCGCAATTTTCGGCGGCTCTTACGGCTGGTCCAGCGCAGGCCGGTTCCACCATGCCCAAAGCCAGGTTCACCGGTTCCTCAACAGCGTTGGCGGTTATGTGGCACACCGCAACACCTATAGCCTTGGGGCCGCGCACGTGATCCTGCCACGTGTCGTGATGCCCATGGGTGCGCTGATGAACAGTCACACGGATTGGGACACGCTGGCCGAGCATTGCGACCTCTTCGTCACCTTCGGCGGGCTTCCGGCCAAGAACGCGCAGGTATCGGCGGGGGGCGTGGCACGCCATCGGCTAGGCGGTGCGCTTGGCCGCATGGCCGACCGGGGCGTTCGGTTTGTCAATATCGGGCCCGAGCGGGACAACATCGACGCCGTGACCGCGGCCCGGTGGATCGCAGTGCGCCCCAATACCGATACAGCATTCATGTTAGGTCTGGCCCATGTTCTGGCCACCGAAGGGCTTGTGGATCGCGATTTCCTGCAAAGCCATTGCGTTGGATATGACAAATTCGAACTTTATCTTCTGGGCAAGACGGACGGAATTGCCAAGACACCTGACTGGTCCGCGTCCATCACCGGGGCCGACCCGGCCACGATCCAGACGCTGGCGCGGCAAATGGCGGGGGCGCGTGTCATGCTCAACATGGCATGGGCGTTGCAGCGCGCCGCGCATGGCGAACAACCTTGCTGGATGCTGGTCGCACTGGCCGCAATGCTGGGGCAGGTTGGCCTGCCCGGAGGCGGCTTTGGTATCGGATACGGCGCCGTCAATTCGATCGGGAGCGACGGGCAGCGTCTTCCCGCCCCAACGCTGCCTCAGGGCGTGAACCCGGTCTCGGATTTCATTCCCGTTGCACGGATCGCCGACATGCTGTTGGACCCCGGCGGACCCTATGACTATGATGGAACGCAGCGGAATTACCCGGATATCCGGCTGATCTATTGGGCTGGCGGAAACCCGTTTCACCATCATCAGGACCTCAACCGGCTGCGCCGGGCATGGCAGCGACCTGAGACGATCATCGTCAATGAATGCTATTGGACGGCGACCGCGCAGCATGCGGACATTGTGCTTCCGGCAACCATTCCGCTGGAGCGGGAAGACATTGGCTATGCCTCGTTGGAACACCACATGCTGTGGATGTCTCCGGCGGCGTCGGTTTTGGGCGAGGCGCGGGACGACTATGATATCTTCGCCGCGTTGGCGGACCGGCTTGGCGCGGAGGAGGCCTTTACCGAAGGGCGCACGTCGCGTGCGTGGTTGGAACATCTCTATGATCGGTCGCGCAAGGCTATGGCCGAAGTAGGGACCATGTTGCCGGATTTTTCCGAGTTCCGTCAGTCGCCGCCGCTTCACTTGGACGCGAAAGAACGGAAGGTTTTACTGGAGGCGTTTCGCAACGATCCTGTGGCGGCTCCACTGGCGACGCCTTCAGGTCGGATCGAGATTTTTTCTGAAGCAATCGCAGCGCTAGGCCTGGACGATTGCCCGGGCCATCCGTGCTGGCTGCGACCGGCGGAATGGCCATCAGAGGCGGGCGCAAAGCCGGGGCAGCTGCATCTGCTATCGGATCAACCCGCCCATAGGCTGCATAGCCAGCTTGATCCCGGAGCGGCCAGCCATCGCGCCAAGAAAGATGGTATCGAGCAGGTGCGTATGTCTGCTGCCGATGCCTTGCAATTCGGGCTGGTGGAGGGCGACACGACAATTCTTTCGAATGAACGGGGGCAATGCTTGGCGTCAGTGCACATTCAGGACGGTTTGATGACGGGAACGGCCATACTTTCAACAGGAGCGTGGTATGCGCCAAATCAAGATGGCTTGGATCAGTCCGGCAATCCAAACGTTCTGACGGCTGATATAGGCACTTCGAAATTGGCGCAGGGCAGCACAGCACAAACATGTCTCATCGAAATTAAGCGCTATAGTGTAAGTGACACCTGAACTGGTCTTGTCACGCTTGCTTTCTGATCTCTCCACTCATTTAGGCAGCCTTTCGTTCAAAGGCCACGGGGCTTTGCCACCCGGCGATGAATGACGTCGCCGTGGATTATAGAACCCGTTGACGTACTGGAATATCGCGCCCTCTTCCTGGCGACGTGTGTCCCAACGGTTGCGCCAGATCAACTTGGCCTTGATGGATTTGAAGAAGGTCTCAACCATGGAATGTCGTAACAATTGCCCTTGCCGCTCATGGATATTTTGAAGCCATGCTTCGAAAGAGGCTTCTGACACTCGTTCGAACAGTATTGCGATCCGCGATCCGTATGATGAATGCAGCCTTTGGGCGGTTGCCGCAGTGCCACGGCCATGTCCAACGCCCGGATCGCCAGGTCCCGTTTCATACGATTGCTGACAGCCCAATCAATGACGCGCCGGGACTACAGATTGATGATGACGACCAGATACAACCACCCTTCGGTCGTCCAGATATAGGATATGTCACCGGCCCATTTCTGATTTGGGCCATCCGCAGAGAAATCCTGGTGGCGTGCCCGAGCCTGTGGCCTCACGAAGGTTATTCGTGGCCAGCCTCTTTTCAGGCCTCAATGGAAATCCCGGCTTGGGAACAGGCGTTTGGCCTGCTCGCGCGGATGACGGGCGCGAGGCGGATAACGTGGGGGACGCGGGGCGTCGTCGGCTTGGGGCTGGGTGATGCCAATCGCGTCGTCGAGCGGGTGGCCCAGTTCCGAGAGCTTGTGCGACAGGTCCTCTATGTGGTCGGCGATCAGGTGCACGACGATGCCCTCGCGCTCCAGCCGCCCGGTTGCGCGCAACAGCCGCCCGCCCATCACGATGCGGCGGAAACGTTCGTAGACCTTGGGCCAGACAACGATATTTGACACACCGGTTTCATCCTCCAGCGTAAGGAAAATCACCCCCGATGCCGTGCCCGGACGTTGCCGCGTGATGACAAGGCCGCACACAGAGGTGCGTTTCAACGGCGCTGTCACAAGCTGGTCGTGGCGGGTCAGGCCGGGGATGGTGGGGCGCAACAGCTCCATAGGATGCGCGCGCAGGGTCAGACGCGTGGCAACGTAATCCTCGACCACCTCTTCGCCCAGATGCATCGGCGGCAGAGTAACGGCAGGTTCGCGCACCCCCTCGCCATCCAGCGGGTCGGAAAACAGCGGCAGCGGTGCGGGGGCGCGAATGGCCCGCACGGCCCAAAGCGCATCGCGCCGCGTCAGCCCCATGCCCGAAAAGGCATCGGCCTCGGCCAGCCGTTCAAGCGTGGCAGGCGGGGTGGCGGCACGCAGCCACAGGCTTTCAGGATCGGGGTATCCATTGCCGCGCGCTGCTACGATCCAGCCCGCATCCTCGGCACGAAACCCCTTGATCTGCCGAAACCCGAGCCGCAGCGCCAGCCGCCCGTCAGCGCGGCGTTCAAGCGTATTGTCCCACTCCGAGCGGTTCACACAGATCGGTCGCACCTCCACCCCATGTTCGCGCGCATCGCGCACGATCTGGGCGGGGGCGTAAAATCCCATCGGCTGGCTGTTGAGCAATGCACATGCAAAGACCGCCGGGTGATGGCATTTGAGCCAGGACGACACATAGGTCAGCATGGCAAAAGCCGCCGCGTGGCTTTCGGGAAAACCGTAATCGGCGAAGCCTTCGATCTGGGCGAAACAGGCCTCAGCCACCGCCAGCGTATAGCCGTTGGCCAGCATTCCCGCCACAAAGCGGTCGCGATGCGCGCCAATCGTGCCCATGCGCCGGAACGAGGCAAGCGAGCGGCGAAGCTGGTCGGCTTCTTCCGCCGAATAGCCCGCGCCCACCACGGCGATCTGCATCGCCTGCTCCTGAAACAGCGGCACGCCAAGGGTCTTGGCCGTGACGGCGGCCAGCGCGGGCCCAAAGGGCTCGGGCGCCTCCAACCCCTGTCGCCGCCGGATATAGGGTTTGACCATGCCGCCCTGAATGGGGCCGGGGCGCACGATGGCGACCTCGATCACCAGATCATAGAAGGTGGCGGGCTTCATCCGGGGCAGGAAATTCATCTGCGCCCGGCTTTCGACCTGAAACACCCCCACCGCATCGGCGCGTTGCAGCATGGCGTAGGTGGCTGTGTCCTCTTGGGGAACGCTGTCGAGGGCGAGTCGCTGGCCTCCATGGGACTCCAGCAGATCGAAGCTCTTGCGCAGGCAAGTCAGCATTCCAAGGCTCAGGATGTCGACTTTGAGGATACCAAGCGCATCGATGTCGTCCTTGTCCCATTCGATCACCGTGCGGTTTTCCATCGCTGCGTTCTCGATGGGACATAGCTCGTCCAGACGCCCGCGTGTGATGATGAAGCCGCCGACATGTTGGCTCAGGTGGCGCGGGAAGCTGATGATTTCACCGATCAGCTCAAGCGTCTGCGCCAGCCGCCGGTCCGTCGGATCAAGCCCCAGCGCCCGCACCCGGTCCATATCCGGCCCAGCGTTCGACATGCCCCAAATGTCGCCCGAAAGCCGCGCGGTAAGGTCCTGAGACAGGCCCATGACCTTGCCCACCTCGCGGATC
>NZ_JBFHDW010000075.1:0-9928 GCF_041584535.1 Actibacterium sp.
GAATCCAAGGGCCTGATCGAACGCAACTACGTCAACGGCAACCGGCGCAACCTGATCGTCCACCGGACCGAAGCCGGGCTGGCCACGCAAGAGCGGTGCGACAAAGCTGTGCTTGAGGCCGAGCGCGCCTATCTGGCCCGCCTTCCCGCCGAAGAACGCGAGCATTTTCTAGCCAACCTCGTCGCGCTGTATCAAAAGTAATCGGGCCCCGCCTTGGACAGGCGCGGCCCGATCCGGTCAGTTCAGGTCGGCATCCAGATCCATCAGGGCCTCGACACCGTTCAGCGCCCGCAGCGCCAGACCGGGCACTTGCGGAACTTCCCGTGCCATCCACAAACGCGCCAACGCCAGTTTGCGGGTCTTGTCCGCCTCGGACAGATGCGCGGTCTTGCTGCTGACAATCACCCCGGCAACCTCGGCCCAGGCCCAGGCGATGGCGGTGATGCCAAACATCGTCAACAGATCATAGGCCGCGACGGCCGGCGCTTCGGGATCGTCGCGCCCGGCGGCATCGACACGGTCCAGAGTCTGGCCCAGCGTGGTCAATGCCATATCCAGCGGCGCGATGAATTCCGCCATCTCCGGCGCATCCGCATGTTCGGAAATCAGCCGCGACACCGCGTCAAAGAACGCCACCCGCGCCCGACCGTCATGCACCCGCAGTTTGCGTTCAACCAGATCCTTTGCCTGAATGCCGTTCGCGCCTTCATAGATCTGCCCCACCCGCACATTGCGGACGAAATGCTCAAGCCCGTGATCGGCGATATAGCCGTGGCCGCCCAGAACCTGCAGGCAGTCATTGGCGCATTGGAACCCCTTGTCGGTAAAATACGCCTTCATCACCGGCGTCAGCACATCCATGATGTCGTTCATCCGGGTGCGCTCGGCCTTGTCCTGACTGTTCTTGGCCAAGGACTGCATGAAGGCCATCTTCACGCCCAGCGCCCGCCCGCCCTCGGCAAAGGATCGGCTGCCCAGCAACAGACGGCGAATGTCGGCATGGACAATGATCGGATCGGCAGGCCCGTCCGGATTGACCGGCCCTTTGACCGCACGGCCCGACAAGCGCTCGCGCGCATAGGCCGCCGCGTTCTGCTGAGCGATTTCGGTATACCCGACACCCGACAGCGCCACCCCGACCCGGGCATAGGTCATCAGAAAGAACATCGCCGCCATATTCGCCGCAGTCCCCTGTCCGGGCGCCGCGATGCGATAGGCGACGGCATCGTCGTAATTCATCACGCAGGTCGCGTTGCCGCCAAGACCCATCTTGTGCTCGATCGAAGCGACCGAAACCCCGTTCGGGCCCAGCACTGCGCCGGTCTCGGTATCAATGCGGTTTTTCGACACCAGAAACACGTTAACCGTCGACAGGTCGTTGGCCAGCTTGCCATCCGGGCCCGGCACCTTGGCAAGAACGATATGCACGATGTTATCGGCAAGATCGTTATCGCCGCCCGAAATGAACATTTTCGAGCCACTCAGCCGCCATGTGCCATCGGGCTGTTCAACCGCGCGGGTGCGCATCTGACGCAGATCGGTGCCGCAATGCGATTCCGTCATCGACATGGTCGCGGTCCAGTCGCCCTGCACCAGACGCGGCACGACATGGGTTTTGATCCAATCGGCGCCAAAGGCGTTCAGCATCTCGGACGCCGGGGCGCAGAACGAAAAATACATCCGCAGCGATTGACCAGTGGAAACGCCGAATTCATTCAGCGCCACGGTCATGACCGGCGGCAGACCGGCGCCGCCGATGGCCTCGGACACACCAGCCGACAGCCAGCCGGACTCGCGATAGGCCTGCGCCACGGCGCGGAACGGGCCGGGGGTCTTGACCGCGCCATCGACCATGCGCGCGCCTTCGGCGTCGGCGACCATATTGACGGGGTGCATGACCTCTTCGTGGAACGTCGCCAGACCGCGCAGAACCGCCGCGGTAAATTCCGGGCTGAGATCGGCAAAGCCGGGAAGGTCAGCGTGATCCTGAACCCGGGCAACATCGTGCAAGAGGAAGTGATAGTCGTCGACAGGTGCGCGGTAGATCGGCATCAGATTTCCTCCAGTTCAGAAAAACACCCGCCCTTGGCGGCCAGATCGGCCAGATAGGGCGCCGGGGCAAAGCGGTCGCCACAAGACTTGACCAGCGCGTTCAGCCGGTCAACGACATTGGCCAGCCCGATGCGGTCCGCGTGATACATCGGCCCGCCTTTCCACGACGGCCAGCCAAAGCCGGTTTGCCAGACAACGTCGATGTCGCTGGCGCGGGTTGCGATGCCCTCGGCCATCAGGCGCGCACCTTCGTTGATCATCGGCAGGATCAGGCGATCCTCGATTTCAGAGTCGGCGATGGGTTTGCGGGTGATCCCTTCGGCACGCGAGGCTTCTTCGAAGATCGCTGTCGCCTCGGGGTCGGTCAGCGGGCGATTTTTGCCCGGAGCATAGCGGTAATAACCCTTGCCGGTCTTTTGCCCCAGTCGCCCGGCGGCAAACAGCCGGTCAATGATCGGACTTTTTTCACCGCGCGCCTGACGGGCGCGATAGCTCAGTTCAATTCCACCAGCCATATCCTGCATTTCGAACGTGCCCATCGGCATGCCGAACCGGGTCAGGACGGCGTCGATCTGGTTGGGCAGCGCACCTTCCAACAGCATGCGGCCCGCCTCGTGTTCGCGCGCGATCATCAGGCGGTTGCCGACAAAGCCATGCGCATTGCCCACGACCACGGGCACTTTGCCCAGCCGCGTGCCGACATGCGTCGCCAAGGCCAATGTCTGATCCGAGGTCCGCGCCCCGCGCACGACCTCAAGCAGCTTCATCACATGCGCCGGGTTAAAGAAATGCAGACCGACAACACGGTCCGGCCGCCGGGTCGCGGCGGCGATGGCGTCAATGTCCAGCGTCGAGGTGTTCGAGCACAGGCAGACCTCGGGACGCGCAAGGCGGTCGAGCTCGGCAAAGACCTGCTGTTTCAGCGCCATGTCTTCCCAGACGGCCTCGACAACCAGATCGGCCTCGGCAACCCGCGCCATATCGGTCGAGGTCTGAAGCGCCGCAATCTGATCAGCGGCCTGCGCCGGGTCCAGACGCCCGCGCTGCACGTCGCGCTGAAAGGTTTCGCTGATACGGGTCCGGGCGCGATCGAAAGCCTCGTCGTTCTGATCCAGCATCAGCACGCTGAACCCGGCCTTCAGAAACGCAGTCGCAATCCCGATGCCCATGTTCCCGGCACCGACAACGGCCACCGTGGTGACAAGCGCAGGCTCAGCCCCGGCGACAAAGCCTTCGCGATCCGCATCCACCGCGGCAAAGGCCCGGTCGGAATAGGCCCGCGCCGTTTCGGCATCGGGCGTGGTAAAGGCCAGACGCAGCGCGCCTTGGGCATCCGGCTGAAACCGCACCTGCACCGGGTCGCCAATCGCCAACTTGTGCACGTCAGCATCCAGAATGACGCTGTTCAGGCGCAGGCCTTCGTCCAGATCGACGATGGCCGGGGCAATGGCACGGCGCCCGGCGGGCATACGGGTAAAGGAATAGATCCGCCCCTGCCCTGTTGAGGCACGCCATCCCAGATTGCGGCTGGCGCAAAGCGGGCAATGGGCGCGCGGATAGTGGTGGACCTCGCCACAATCAAGGCATTCACGCAGGTTGAATTCACCGCGCTGCGCCGCCTCGGTAAAGGCCTGCAATTCGCTGCTGATCAAAATCTCGGTTTTGCCGCGCATGGTCATTCTGCCTCCAAAATCACGGTGCCCGCCATGTGCTGGCTGGACATCAACCCACCGGTGCCATGGGCAAGAACAAGGTCATGGTTCGGCACCTGAACGGCGGGATGGGCTTCGCCCCGGCACTGACGGACGGCCTCAAGCATCTTGGTCATGCCGCCCTTGTTGCCCGGATGGTTCGAGCACAGCCCGCCCCCATCGGTGTTGAACGGCAGCTTGCCGACGCCGGAAATCAGGTTCCCATCCGCCGCGAAACGCCCGCCCTGACCTTTTTCGCAAAAGCCGATGTCTTCCAGTTGCATGATCACGGTGATGGTGAAGCTGTCGTAAAGCGAGGCATATTTGATGTCGCCCGGCCGCGCGCCGGCTTCTTCAAAGGCCTTGGCGGCGCTGAACTGCCCGGCCGAAGACATCGGCTGCATCCGGCCTGCGGCGTTGTGCTTCATGGCTTCTCCGGCACCGGCGATCTTGACCACAGGCCGCTTCAGGCTGCGGGCGATTTCGGGGCTGGTCAGCACCATCGCGCCGCCGCCATCGGTCACCACACAGCAATCGGCGCGGCGCAGCGGGTCAGCGACCAGAGGCGATTCCATTACATCGGCAAGGCTCAGCACCTCGCGCAGTTTCGCGTGTTCGTTATATTGGGCATGGTGCGAGGCCGCGACCTTGACCCAGGCCAGCTGTTCAGGCGTGGTGCCGAATTCATACATGTGGCGGCGCGCGATCATCGCATAGCCGAACACCGGCGGCAGCGGCACAGGCGCTGCGAATTCGCGTTCCGGCACCAGCGACATGTCTACCCCGGCCAGAACCGGCCCGGCATTCGCCGCCAGAGGCCGGTCGGCCATAGTGATCAGGGCAACGTTGCACTGACCCGACGCGATGGCCCGCGCCGCATGCGAGACATGCAACAGATACGAAGACCCGCCGGTCTCGGTCGTGTCCATATAGCGCAGATTGGTCAGGCCAAGGCATTCGGCCATCGAGAACCCGCCCAGACCGGGCGCGTCTGCGCCACAGAAATAGCCGTCCACATCCGCCAGCGACAGGCCCGCATCGGCCAGCGCGCCCAGCGCCACGTCGACATGCAACTGCGCCGTAGAAATCCCGTCAGCCCGGCGCGTAGGATGCTCGTAGATCCCCGCGATGCACGCTTTGCCGCTAATGCTCATTGCAATTCGCTCCTCCTGAATCGCTCGCTTAGTAAGGTTACCTTATTAAGTGTCCACTTTCTAGTTGCCACGCCGATTTGCGTCAATCCCTGTTTAATGTCGGGTCAGGGTCGGTTCTCGGCGTCGAAATAGAACCCAAGCGCCCGCAGAACCGGCGCGTCGGAAATTTCAAAGATCCGCGCCTCGTCATCGGCGGTGATGGTATGCGCGGCCCAACTGGGCGCGGCGAATACGTCTCCGGCGGCCCAGTTGTGCACGCATCCTGCGGCTTCGAACCGGCCATGCCCCTTGGTCACCGCATAGATGTGACTGGCGGTGCTCTGCTGTTCGCCGGTGGTCGCGCCCGCGTCCAGCGTCATCCATGTCAGCGCCATTGTCGGCATCACCGACAGCGTATCCAACTGGACCCGCCGCACCCCCGGCCGCACCACAGTCGATTGCGCAAGGGCGGCCTCGGTCTGAGGCATCGGGAACCGGAACGGATGGGTCTGCGGCGCTTCGGTTACCGGCTGCACCCCGTCGGCATGTTCTTCAAAGAACATCGGCTCCAGACGGTGCACCAGCGGCACGTCCAGAACATCAATCCAATAGGCGTCGCTGTCGCCTTCGTTGAAATGGCTGTGCCACGCCCGCCCCGGCGTCAACAGAACATCGCCCGCGACCATCGGCAGCTTGACGCCATTCACCACGGTGAACAGGCCCGGCCCGGCCTCGAGGATCAGCCGCAGCGCGTTCGGCGTATGCCGATGCGCCCGAGCATATTCGCCGGGCTTGATCATCTGATAGGCCGCAACCAGCGTGTTGACGGTGTCGTATTCGTTGCCCTTGACCGGGTTGAACATCAACAGATTGCGGCGCTCGGCCAGATCGGTGCCGATCCAGCGCCCCGCCTGAGCCAACGCCGCGCGCGCATCGGCATAGCGCCAATGCTGCGGCGTCATCGCGGTTGCGGGTTCGGGCCAGAGCGACCGGCTTTTCTTGTTCCAGCCCGCCGTAAAGCGGTTGCGGCTTAGAACCGGGTAAAGCTCATCCAAACCGGTGGCGGCTTGAATATCTGTCTCGGTGGTCGTCATGGTTGCTCCAGAAGATTGCCTTCAGCGATGAAACCCGAAAATCGTCATCGTGGTTTCGCCCGCATCAAGCCGCTGAATCTGCACCTGCTCGGCGGTCTCGCGCGCGTCTGACGCATCCAGAATTCCGGCGGCCTGGTCACGCGGCAGGCAAACCACGCCATCCGCATCCCCGACGATCAGATCGCCCGGATGCACCACCGTGTTGCCCAGAAGGATCGGCGCACCGACCCAACCCGTCGCACCGAAATCCTTGCCGGTGCCCCGGATCGACAGGCCGCGCGCAAAGACCGGCACGCCGACATCGCCAAGCAAGGCCCCATCGCGCACGCAACCGTCGATCACCAGCCCGGCAAGCCCCTTGGCGCGGCCGGCGGTGGACATGATCTCGCCCCAGTAGCCGTAATCATAGGCGCCAGACGCATAGACAACCATCACGTCGCCCGGTTGCGCCACGTCCAGCGCCCGGTGCAGCCACAGGTTATCGCCAGCCGGAGAATGAACCGTCAGCGCCGGCCCGACAACGCCCATCCCCCGAGTGATCGGGGCAATGGCCGACGGCAGAACGCCGATCTTGCCACCCGCCTCGTGCAGGGTGGCCGTCGGCAGACGGCGGGCCTGTGCGATGATCTCGACCGTCGGACGGGGGAATTTGGCCGAGGTGGTTCGTTTGGCGTCAAAGGTCATTTGTCGCCCCCTTCCAGCATGTTTTCATAATCGCCGCTCATCACCAAGCTGATCGGTTTGCCCGCAAGCAGGGCCTTGGCCATCACCGCCTCTTTAAATGCAATCGCCTCGGCGGCATCCAGAACCGCGTTCACCTTCGCGGCGGGAATAAAGATCACCGCACTGGAATCCGCGATCACATAGTCATCGGCCTCGACCGGCACCCCCCAAGGCACGATCGGCCCGTTGGTTGCCGCCTCGACCACGCGGCCACGCGCGGTGCGCGCGGTCAGGCTGGTCGAGAAAATCGGAAAGTCATACTCGCGCGCCTCGTCGATATCGCGCACCGGACCATCGGCCACCACGCCCGCCGCACCACGCAGCTTGGCGCCCAGTGTCAGCAGCCCGCCCCAACAGCCCGCGTCCTTGCCGCTGCGCTGTTCAACAACGATCACGGTGTCCGTATCCGACAGTTCGACCGCAGTCGTGCCCAGATGCCGCAGCGGGCCATCAGGCCGGGGGCCATCATGCAGCTTCAGCGTGATCACCCGCCCCGCGATCTTTGCCGCAGACCCAGAGCGCTTCGGCACGCCCGTGACCTGTCCGGCAAGCCCAAGCAGGTCCAGCGCGTCCGAAACAGCACAGCAATCAAGGCGTCGCAATCTGGTGACAGCCTCGTCCGGCTGGCGAGCAGATTCGGGGGTCGACATAGGCACTCTCCATTGGTTCTATTGTATAGAACTGTATATTACACAGAAGAACGCCGCACGCAATCTCGAAACATAACCTGCGGCACGCGCCGGAACCGGACGCCGCAATACCTTGATCTAAGAAGGAAAAAACCATTCTCCCCGCCACGCGGGCGTCAGCCCGACGGGCGGGACACCTCGGGGAAACCCGACAGGCCGGGCCCCCTGACCCCGAGCAACAGCAGGATTTTACCCGCGCAACTCCCGCGCCCGGATGCTAGAAATCGCCTTCGGTGCGGATGTGAATGATGGTGCCGCAATGCTTGCAATGCACGGCATCGGCATCATGCAGAACCAGCCCGCAAACCTTGCATTCCTGCCGCACTTTCGACGGGCGGAACAACACCTGCAACAGCCGCAAAAACAGCGTCACGCCAAAGATCATCACGCCTACGGACAACATCCGCCCCCCCGATCCGGTCAGGGTGATATCCCCGAACCCGGTCGTGGTCAGCGTGGTAACAGTGAAATACAACGCATCGGCATAGTTGGTGATTTCGGGGTTCACGTTGACCTGGCTGGCATAGATCAGCCCGGTCATCACAAACAGGAATACCCCCAGATTGACGGTGGCCAGCACCACGTCCTCGTGCTCGCGGAAGAATTTGAAGTCCTGACGCAGGCGCACAAGCAATTGATAGGTGTGCAACAGGCGCAGGGTTCTGAGGATGCGCAGAAAGCCAAAGCCTTCGCCGGCGATGGGCGCCAAAAACGACAGCACTGCCGCAATATCCGCCCATGTCGCCAGCCGGAAAAGAAAGCGTTTCTTGTCGGCCTCCAGCCAGATGCGAATAAGGAAATCTGTCAGGATCAGCGCACCAAGGATCAGGTCGGCAATTTCCAGCGTCACCGTGCGCGGAAGGAACGAGCCGACGATGACGAAGGCAATCGTGAACAGATCGAACAGCAACAGCGCATAGCGAAAACGCTGCGCAGTCGCGGTTTCGTCCTCGTAAAGCGACCGGATCCGATCAAGCACTGGCGCCACCTCTGACACTGGTATTCGCCCCGTTTATATCGGCAGGCACCGGTCGCGGCTAGGTGGTTGCGCCAACCGCGCCCTGGCAGTCATAGAACTCCGGCATCAAAACACGCCTTTGGTTATGATCCAGTTCTGTTTGCCATCGACGAATGGCTTGCATTCCCTTCCCTTGGCTTCACAAGCTTATACATGTTTCAGGCGTCACCCGGCGGCGGCGCATTTGCCACGGCATAGCTGAGCCGCGCCCGCCCGGCGCGCTTGGACTGATAGAGGGCCATGTCGGCGTCATAAAGCATCTGTTCGGCCTGCGGAAAATCGTAATCCGACGACAAGGTCGCGCCGATGCTGGCCGAGATCCGGCAGGTTTTCCCCTCGAACGCGATCGGGCCTTCAAGGCGGGTGATGATGCGATGGGCGATTTTCTCGATCCGTTCGGCGGTCATCGGTCCCTCCAACAGCAGCACGAATTCATCGCCGCCGACCCGGATCACCGTGTCCGCCGCGCGGGTTTCTTCGACCAGAATGCGCGCCGCCTGACGCAGAACGTGATCCCCCGCCGCATGGCCCAGCGTGTCGTTGACGGCTTTGAAATAGTCCAGATCGACATGCAGCAACCCAAACGCCGCCGAGTGTTCCAGTAGCCGCGCCAGCACCGGATCCAGCGCCCGACGGTTTTTCAGCCCGGTCAGCGTATCGGTATAGGCTTGTTCCTCGGCCGCCACGCGCGCGTATTGCAGGCGCTGGGTCAGGCGCCGGGTTTCCTGTTCGACGGCGGCCTTCGCTTCGACCAGATACAGCATCTCGACCGCCTGATCGGTCGCCGCAAAATCGCCCAGCGTCAGGCCGTATTCACCGACCGCCTGCACCACGGAAATGCCGAACGACAGGTTGATCAGCGCGCCGTGGTCGCCTTCCAGCCCGATCAACAGCCCCTTGAACGCGGTGCAGGGCGCTTGCCGAAACGCCAGTTGCAGGCGCGAGGCACCGGCCTTGGCCAAGGTGCAGATCTCGTCAATGCCTTGCGGTCGGCGCAGTTCAAAAACGTCATCGAAGCGGCGCCCCGCCAGCAATTGCCCGGGGCGCAATTTTTGCAACGTCGGGCCGACGCGGCGGATGTGACCGTCCGGGGTCAGCCAGACATGCATCGGCATCAGGCGGGCGACGGCCTCGGGCCGCAAAGAGATCCGGTCCGGCATCTGTTACCCCGTCCTGAGTGCCAGCTTGAATTGCCGCCCCTCGGCATAGGTGCTGTCCAGCAATTCGATGCGGACACAGGGCCGATACCCGGCCTCGACATCCAGCACGACCAGCGCGCCATAATCGTCAGCCATGGCCCGTAAAATCCCGCTCATCAAATGACAAGCGCCGGGAAAACGCCAGTTGCACACCAGCCGGAACGAGGTCGGCCCGTCATCGCAGACCTCAAGATCCGGCACTTCCAGATCGGACACCGCCAGCCGCGCCCGCCCCGGCAGATCCTCAAGCGAGTGCAGGAATTCAAGGAAATCCTCGCCGCCGAAACGCAGCAATCGCCGGATCGATTCCAGCCGGGGATTGGCGACCA
>NZ_JBFHDW010000076.1:0-9922 GCF_041584535.1 Actibacterium sp.
CCGCGCAGGCCACTGTTCGTGTAAAATGGAAACTTCATCGCCACCTCGGCCGCAGGTCAAAGCGCAGCCGCCCCCAGCGCCTCAGACGTCCGAGCCCATCAAGGGGAAACCACAGGTGAACAGGCGGGTTAGCGAGGACGGCTTCAGATAAATCCTTTGCTCTGCAACCAATCCGTGATGGCTTGCGCGGCCAAAAGTTGACCGTTGGGCCGATCCGGGTCCACCGGACGGCCGTGGTGGTTGCCGTGGATTTTGTGCCGCTCTTTGTCCGCGGTTCCGATCGCGGCAAAGATACGGTCGGCTTCTTGCGGGAAAACGCTGTTGTCACCGGTGTATTCGATCATCAGAACCGGTTGCGAGATCGAGGGCGCGCAGCGCTCCATTCCGGCATTCGAATGAAAGGCCGACCAGTTCGACAGCCAGCTTTCAGGGGTGCAAACCCTTGCAAATCCCACGCTTCCATAGTTCGAGGCAATCTGGTTCGCCCCCCACAAGGTTCCATAGGCGCGCTCGGACGGATCAAGCGACAGATCGAAACAACGCGGATCTGCATCCGTGCGCCAGACCTGAAAAATCGGACTCCACGCCGCCAAATATGTGGCGGTTTGATCCCCGGCTTTTACGCGCTTTCGCGCCTCGGCCTTTCGCGCAAGGCTTTCCAGCGCAAAGGCGTCGATGCGGCGGATACGGTCGGCCTGCGCCGCGCGATAACGCGTCAGAAATTCAGCCTCGTATCGTGCGCTGTCAGGTGCCGGGACATAGCCGTTCGCGGGCTCGAACGCGGACAAACCTGCATCGGTCCGCAGCGGGTCGTTTTCATCGACCACCGACGGATCAATGCAGTTTCGCAGCAACTCGCCCTGCCCCAGATGCGCCGAAACGAAAACAACCCCGTCAGGCGGCGGCATGTCGGCGCTTGTCAGGCCGGTTGGGCGACCGCCAGGTGATGCGGCGATCCGATCCTGAGGCGCCAAACCCGACTGTTCACAATAGAAAGCAGCCAAAGGACCACCCCCGGACGTGCCCTGCAACACGGTGTGGCGAAAGCCACGGGCGCGCAGGAACACCTGCCCCGCAGCCATGTCCAATAGCGCCTTTTCATGTTCAAGCCGGATGTCGTTGCCGGGGGACCGCGCCCCTTGAATCCAGACCGCAACACCGGCTTTCAAAAGATCCGGGACAAGGTATTGGGTCACGTTCATCTCACGCGGATGCATCATGCACACCACGGTGTCCTCGCCGCCGCACGAGAACAAATAGCCCGTCACCAGCGCCTTGTCAGACGTCATCAAGGCATGTGCTGACATCTTTACATCAGCCGGCAAACGGTCGGGGTCCCACTTGGTCCCTCGCAATCCGGCAGTTGTGGTGGCGACGCGCCGAGGGCTTGGAATATCGTTCATTTCAATACCTTCTACAGTCTGGCCGCACGGGGGTCGGTTCCGACCGCGCGGCGGTCCGACCGCGCCCTACAGCCAGCACGCGGCGCCCCGAAGGGGTGCGGCAACAGGCCCGCCGTGGTCATTTCGTCACCGCAGACTGTTCGGCCGCCTGACGCGCGATATAGCGATAGTGAAATTCGGGGGCATAGGTCTTGAGCCGCTCGTCATCGACACGCCCGGTCCGCTTGAGAAACGCATGGGCAAAGTCGGCGAGATCGGTGTGCATATGCTGCCGGACATCCTCATACCATTCAAAGCTTTTGACCGTCGCCACAGTGAACAGATCGCGCGTGGGCTTGCGCCGTTCGACATAGCTTGCCTTGAGGGCTTCGATATCTGACCCGTGTTCCACAATCGCTTCGAACAAGGCCAGCGCATCATCCATCGCCAGCCGTGTCCCCGACCCGATCGAGAAATGCGCGACCCGCAAAGCATCGCCGATCAGCACCGCCTTGCCGTGGTGCCAATTCTCGACGGTAATCGCATCGAATTGCCGCCAGACCGATTTGTTTTCCTGAAGCTTCTCGCCTTCCAGTTCGATATCGAAGATCTGCTCGATCCGCGCCTTGCGCTCGTCGTCGCTCATTCGGTCAAAGCCGCATTCGGTCCATGTCCGCGCATCGCATTCAGCGACGAAGGTGCTTTTGTCAGCGGTGTAGGCATAGTAGTGGCCGATATAGCAGCCGCCGTCAGCGTTCCGGAACGACAGCGCATTGGGCATCAGCGCCTTGTTGACGCCATACCACGCAAAGCGGTTCCCCAGCAGCCGGTGCCGGGGGCGGAAAGAGTTTTCCCAAAGCCCGCGCACAGCCGAATTCGCGCCATCGGCGCCGACGACAAGGTCATATTCCGCAAGGTCAGCTTCAGAGTCGATGCGTTTGCCATACTGAACTTCAAGACCGACATCGCGGCACAGTTCGCCAAGCACTTCGAGCAACTGCAGTCGCTCGATTGCACCGCCCGAATTTGCGTATCGCAGCAAAAGCCGCTCGTCTTGCAGACTGATCCCCTGAACGGTGTTGAACACCATGCGTTCGGACAGGCGTTGAATGACTTCGGCGTCGATGTTCGCCAGACGCTGACGCGCATCCCCTGCAAGGGTCACCCCGAAACCATAGGTGGCTTTCTCGGGGTTCTGTTCGAAAATGTCGATCTCGATAGAGGGATCGTTTCTTCGGATCAGTCGCCCAAGGAACAATCCGGCGGGACCACCGCCAACAATTGCAATTTTCATGCCACAACTCCTTCCAGTTCGAGCGTCGCTGAAAATGGGTTCTCGGCCGCCCCGATCACAGGCACCTCAAGCCCCAGCTTTCGCAACATTGCCCGCGCCGTGCATTCCGCGGTTGAGGTGACCGGCAACCCAAGCTTTGCCCGCGCCGCGTCCAACGCGTCGATTGACGGCATCTGGACACAGGCCGAAAGCACCACGGCATCCGCGCCCTCGGTCTTGAGGCGATCCAATGCGGTCAACAGGCGCTGACCGGGAATGCGGCCGACTTCCTTGTTGTCCGTGACTGAAAAATTAATCCAATCAATGACTTCGATGCCCTCGGCCTCGACATAGTCCACCACGATCTGCGACAGGGCATCCGCATAGGGCATCAGCAGTGACACTTTGGTCAGCCCGGCCTGTTTCAGCTCGGCACACAGCGCCCCGGCCGAGGTCACGACCGGATAGACCGTGCCCTCGGCGGCAGCGATCTTTTCAAGTGTTTCTTCCGAGACCCGGTGATAGCCCTTTCCCATGGCCATGATCGCAACAAGACAGGCATAGCCCGCCACGTCGATCGGGCTGTCCGCCAATTCGGCGGCGCAGCGGTGGCTGTCGCAATCCATCGCGGCCAGTTCCTCGACCACCACATGTTTCATGCGCATCCGCGAGGAATGAAAAGTGAAGTCAATTCCCCCCTTGGCAGCGGCATAACGGTTCAGAAAGGCCGGGACTTCGGTTTCCATCGTCGTGTTCGAGCTGGGCACAATTTGCCCGATGCGATACGTTCTAACTGTCATTTTCGTTCCTCGTTTATCCCCGAAGGCCCAGATGCTCAGAGCGGCTTGTTGGTCCCGATGATGCGGACGTCGTCGCGGTCCCAATGGGCGATCTCACCGTCCATGCCACCGGTGAACATGCCGTACCAAAGCGCCGGTTTCAGCTTCAGGTCCCGTCGGTTGAACTCCAGCGCGCCGCTGGTTTCGATCAGCCAATAGCCCTTGCGTGCCGGATGAACGTGATAGTCGGCGCGCGCGGCGGCCACCTCGACGATCGAGCGGAATTCGGGAACATCTACGACGTAAAGCCGGGGCATCATTTTTCCTCCAGGTAAGTGTCGACAAGCTTGGCTTTGCGCCGCCAGATCGCGTCGATATCGGGAATGGGCGTGCCGCTTGCGATCGCCTCGTCTTCAAGTTCGACGCCCGCGCGCATGGTCATCTCGGCGTCGATGGCATCCAGCTGTTCGACATCCCGCAGCCGCAGCGTAATCTCGAGCGGATACCCGTTCGGATCGCGGAAATAGATGGATTCAAGCCCCTCGTGGCGCGTGTAGGGGGATACTTTCAGGCCACGCCCCTCAAGGGTTTCTTTCCACAGCTCAAGTTCTTCACGGCTCTGCACCCCCCAAGCGGTGTGCGTCGCGGAATAGAAATGGCTGTCCTGAGGCATATAGCGGTCGGGCCGCTCGGTGCCGATGTAATAGAAAAACGCAATGGTCGCGCCGTTGCCCGCATCAAAGAAGAAATGCAGAAAGTCAGGGTGCCCCGGATGACCCCAGCCGCGCGCCGAGATGGTGTGAATCAACGGCAGGCCAAGCACATCCCGATAGAAGGTCAATGTTTCGCGCAGTTTCCACGTCGGGCGGGCGCTGTGATCGACGCCGTGCAGCTTGAGTTGAACGCCATCATCAGCGGCAAGTTTCAGACTGGAAACATCCACGTCGCGCGTTCGATACTCGCGTTTTGTCGTGAAGGCATCACCTTTGCGGGAATCTTGATGTAGGGTGTCAGTGGTCATTGGGGACTCCTTAGTCTGGGCTGGCGCAGCAGTTTCAGCCGTTTGATTTTGCAAGGGGACGCGCGCGGGCGAGATCAGCCGCCATCTCGCGCAACAGCGGTTTTGACATCTTGCCCGACGAGGTAAGCGGAAAGCCCGCGACGACCTCGATGTGCTCGGGCCATTTGTATTTGGCCACGCCAAGACCTTCGAGATAGGCGCCGACCTCGGGCACATTCGGCGCGACGGCGCCAACAGCGGGAATAACAAAGGCGCAGCTACGCTCGCCATAGTCAGGGTCGGGCATCGGCACGATTGCGACGGCACTGATTGCGGGATGGGTAACCAGATAGCGTTCGATTTCCTGACAGTTGATCTTTTCACCGCCACGGCTGACCACATCCTTCACACGGCCTTCAAACCGCAGGAAACGGGTGCCGTTGATGGTGTGAATGCTCAAAAGGTCGCCGGACCTGACGAAACCGTCCTCGGTCAGCACCTCGGCGGTCCGCTCGGGCGCGTCGAAATATCCCCGGATGGAAGACGGCCCGCGAAATACGAACTCGCCAATCCGGCCATCGGGCAGGGTTTCCCCCGTATTTGGGTCAATAACCCGGAATTCGTCATGCGGGCTGATAGGGCGCCCGACCATGTTGGCCCAAACGTCTTCGGGATCGCCCTCGTGAACGTAAGAGATGATGCCTTCGGTCATCCCGTAAAGCGGGACCGCAAGTGCACCTGTAATGTCACGAATGCGGCGTGCATTGCCTGGCGCGGAAATGCGGGCACCCGCGAAATGCCGACGATCAAGCAGGCCTTCCTTTTCCATCTTGACCAACAGCGGCAACGGGATCGCCAGCCAATTCGGGCGGTGCTGTTCAAGGGTGGCTGAAATCGCCTCGGAGGTCATCTCGCGACAGCACACCACACAGCCGCCAGACCACAGCACCGACCCCCAATAGCAGACGATCGGCGCGTTATGCATCATCGGCGCGTGCGAGAACGCAACGGTCGTTTGGTCGAGGCCCTGAAACCGGGCCACCTGGCGGCATTGGTAAAGATATTCGTTGTGAAAGCGCGGGATGATTTTCGGTGTGCCGCTTGTGCCGCCTGACAGTTGGAACATAGCAACTTGCCGAGCATCACGAGGAATAGCCGCCAAAGTTTCGCGCGCATCCTCTGGGGTAATGCCGTCAGCAAGATCTTCCAGAGTGACCGCGCCTTCCGCCCCGTCGTTCTGGCCTGTCGCCACAACCGTCAGTTCCATCGACGAGACGCAAGAGCGAACCTCTTGGGCGAAGGGGCGAAAATCGAAACGCTGGCCGTCGCCATGAATAACGTGCGCCCGCGCGCCCGAAAGCTTGGCCAGATAGCCGATTTCGGCCATGCGGTGCGCCGCAAGTGTGCAAACCGGGATCAGGCCGGCCTTGAGCGATGCCAACAGAACCACCACAAGCTCGGGCACATTGACCAGCTGAAAGATCACCCGATCAAGCGGACGCAACCCGCTTCGCAGCAGACCCGCCGCGATAAGGTCGGTCCGGGCATCAAGCTGAGCAAACGTGTAACTGTCGGTCAGATCCGCCAAGGCGAGGCGATCGGGAAAGCGAGCCGCGATCGCACGAAAGGCCTCGTCCATCGTTTCGTCACTGAATATCCGCAAAGCTTGATAGCGATCTGTATCCTCGGTCGACGGATAGACGACCCCCGGAATGGGGTTTTGCAGCGGCATTACGGTCCTCCCAATTGGCGTGGGGCGTGGTTCTGGTCTCTGAAACGAACTTATCATCGTCCGAGTCAGAAAATCAACACTTTCGTAGATTTTTTAATAAGATTGAAGAACTCTTCACAATCCTCAGAATTCAAACACCGGATTTTGTTACAAACCGGCCTTTGCGGCGGCGTCAAAGGTCAGCCTTTGGTGCGAATCGATTGCGTCATTTCAGGGTGACGGTCCGCGGTTCCGAGCGGGAAATCGGGGCGACCCAGCGATTGAGCCTTCGGCGTAGCCGGCGGCCTTTGACCCCGATCATCAGCCCTGTTGCACGGCTCACGCACGATCAGGCGAACCGGTGGTCCGCCGCGAGAACGGAAGTCACAGAGCGCCTGAAAAGCAGGTCGTCCCCCATCCGTTCAGCGGGAAAATTGAAGCCGTTCAATAAACACAAATGTTGCGCCGGAAACCGGCGCAACAAGGTCTTGTCGAAAAGAGGGTGTTTAGTTGAGAATGGCGCTTTTGGCGATCACACGTTCACGAACCAGAGCCTCGAAATACTCTTGATCGCCTTCGTGCCCAGCCATCAGCGCATTCCATTCCTCGATCAGAGCGATGATGTCATTGACCCTTTTCTCGGGGTCGGCGGCCCCACGTTCCGCCGCCAGAGAAATCAAGGTCACACGTTCGCTGTCGCGGAATTTTTGCATTTCCTCGGCATAGCGCGCGCCACCATCGGTAATCACGGCGCCATTCGCACGGATGCCTTCAATCGCTTCTTCGGCAGACGAGCCATAGGCATAGCTTGAGGTCCGATACATGTGATCAGGAACGACGCTCAAGAAGGCCTGTTTTTCATCGGCCGACAGGTCTTTCCATGTGCTGAGGTTCATCCAGAACGTCGTGCCGCCCATTACGGCGCCCTTGCCGGTATCCAGCAGAGAATGCGTGGCGTCCCCGATGCTGTAGGATTTCAGCCAGGGCAACAGGCCGAATGCGCAATCCACCACACCGCGCTCCATGCTTTGCAGAATTTCCGGCGACGCGATATTGACCGGGACCATTCCCAGTTGGCTTGCGAACCGGCCCATGGCGCCCACGGCCCGCACGCGACGGCCCTTCAGGTCATCGACCCCGTCAATAACCGGATTACACATCAGGCCATAGCGGGCAGCGCCTTCGGTCGCCAAAGGAAACGAGTTCACCTTTTCGAATTCGCCCTGACATTCCTCGCAGGTCACCAGGAAATATTCGGACACCGCGCCCGAGGCGGCCAGTTCGCCGTCGCTGAAAATCATGGCCTGCCCGATCAGGCTGGAAAGCGGCAGCTCGGACGGGAAACTGATCCACGTCACATGGGCAATATCCACTGCGCCGTCTTGCACGCCATTCAGCGAGGTCCGCGACGAAACGACTTCGCCGCCGGGGAAGTATTTGAATTTCACCGATCCGTTCGTCGCGTCCGTGATCTTGGCAAGCGTTTCTTCGATCGTATCGGAAATCAGCGACCCGGCGGGCAGAACCCCACCGAAGCGCATGTCTTTCGCCAGAACCGGAGCGCCGGCCACACAAACCGCCATCGCAAGAGCGAGGCCTCTAACACTTTGTATTTTCATTATAGTTCTCCTAGTTGCAGGTTGGATTTTAGTGACTGCGGTTCGCGCATAGACGCTTACGCATTTACATCAGGGACGGGAGAAACAGGGATATCTGCGGGAACGCGATCAACAGGACCATGATCACGGCCTCGGCGCCGAGGAACCAGAACACGCCCTTGAAGATCGTGACCAGGCTGAAATCCTCGCCGACAAGCGACTTCACGGCGAAGACGTTCATTCCGACAGGCGGCGTCATCAGGCCTATTTCGATGTATTTCACCGCGATGACGCCGAACCAAATCAGATTCATCTCATAGCTTTGCAGCAGCGGCATCAGGATCGGGATGCTCACCAGAAGGATCCCGAGCGGGTCAAGAAACATGCCAAGGATCAGATACAAAACCGAAGCCATGATAATGAACAAAAGTGGGCTGACCGAATACTGGTTCACGATTTCGGCCAAGGCGACCGGCACTCCGCTGAAGGTCATGAACTTGGTCAGCAAAATCGCGCCCAGGGCGATAAAGAAGATTCCGGCGGTCGATACGGCGGCATCCTTGAGGCTTTTCATCAACAGATCCACCGTCAGACGACGCTGGTAGGCCGCCAGCAAAAGCACGGCGACGACACCGATAGAGCCGGCCTCGGTCGGGGTCGTGAAGCCAAGGTAAATTCCGCCCATGACCAGCGTGATCAGAACCAGAAGCGGCCAAATCCCCAAAAGCGCCGAGATTTTTTCCTGCATCGTCGGACGCTCGTCCAAACGGGGCGCAAGATCCTTGTTCCAGGAACACCGAAGAATGATCATCAAAGCGTAGATGAAGGCGGTCAAAAGGCCCGGAAGAATGCCAGCGATGAACAGCTTGGAAATCGACTGTTCGGCAAAGATTCCATACATGACCATCATGATGCTTGGCGGAATGAGCGCGCCCAGCGTGCCCGAACAACAGCAAACCGCACAAGCAAGCCCCGGATCGTATTTGTATTTGGTCATTTCCGGGATGGCCAACCGGCCCATCGCCACCGTCGTCGCAAGGCTTGACCCGGACGCAGCGCCAAAGCCGGCGCAGGCAAAGTTCGTGGCAACAGCCAACCCGCCCGGCAAAAAGCCCAACCACAGCCGTGCGGCATGGAACAGGTTGGCCGTTAACCCGGTGTAAAAGGCGATCGTCCCCATCAGCAGAAAGGTCGGGACGGCTGTAAAGGTCCAGTTCGCGGCAAAGTCAAAGGGCACGCGGCCAACCAGACTTAGCGACGAATTGAAGCCAATAATCTGGGTCAGCCCAAGGAAGGACACAAACCCGAGCGAAATCGATATTGGCAGCCTGAAGAGGATAAGGAGCAGGATCGTCAACAGCCCCGACATCCCTATTACGACGTCACTCATGGTTTTTTCCCTGTTTTTTCATTCTTGCTGAGATCAGGCGCCCGAAGTCGCCTTGGGGCGATTCACGACCTGCAACACGTCACGGACAATTTGAAGAAGCGCTTGCAGGAACATCGCGCCGAACCCGATCGCAATGATCCAACGGCTGGGCCACGTGTAGAGATTGGTGAAGACAAGCTCGACATGTTCACCGTTGCCGGTGGCGGTCCAGGCGCCCAAAGCCGTCTGCTGAAACAGCAGATAGACGAAGATCACCGTGCACAGATAGCCAACCGATACGGTCAAACCGACGAATTTCTTCGACATGATTGATTCAAGCACGTCGGCAACCAGATGCTCGTCTTTTTCCTGAACGAACGCCAACGGAAGCGCGAAAATGGCGATCATATAGTAGTAGGAGGCGATCTCGATCGTCCCGAGGATCGGCGTGCCCAAGACCTCGCGAAAGATGACATCGACCGTGACATGCAAGGGCAGCAGCAACATCGCCAACATGCCTATCGAAAGGCAAAAAAAGTTGATGCCAGACATAAGTTTTTGGATCATTCGATTTACTCCAGCCCAGTTTCCCGACCGTGATTTCAGTGTTTCGATCAGCGCCAAACCTGTTCGGTATTGAGGTCAGGTATCGGTTGCGTGTTCAAACCCCTGCGCCCCGGCGATCGGAAGACCCATCATTGCAACGCGGAAATAATCTGGCGCGCGCGCACCTGCGACGCCGTGGCAGCGCGCAACCTTTTCGACAGAGCCGCAAGTGTTTTGTCCAGGTCGCTGCTTTCGGCGGCGTCC
>NZ_JBFHDW010000077.1:0-9920 GCF_041584535.1 Actibacterium sp.
TCTTACGGGTCGAACCTGAAAACCGCCGAACAGGTGATCCGCGATTGCATCGCCGCCGATGCCCGCGCGAAATCCGACCCTGAACCGTTTGTGAAAGTGTCGAACCTTGGCGACAGCTCGGTGGATTTCACCGTGCGCATCTGGTGCGCGTCATCGGATTACTGGAACCTGAAATTCGACCTGACCCGCGCCGTGAAAGAGGGCTTTGACGCCGCCGGGGTCGACATTCCCTTTCCGACGCAAACCGTGGTTCACACCAACGGCTAAGCGGGTGCCGGGCCACACAGGCGGCCCGGCCCTTGTCTTACATCGCGGCCAGAAGGTTCTCGCCGGTCGAGATGTCGCACACCCCCGGCTGATCGACCTGAGCGACGGTAATCACCCCGTCCTCCAGCACCAGCGCATAGCGGTTCGAGCGTCCGATCAGCCCCAGATGCGGCGCGGTGAAATCCACGCCCAGCGTCTTGGTAAAGCTGCCATCGGCATCGCCAAGGAAGGTGATCCCTGCCTCGGACGCGCCAGTGGATTTACCCCAAGCGGCCAGCGCAAACGGGTCGTTGACCGAAACGCAGATCACCTCGTCCACGCCCTTGGCCTTTAGCTGATCCATCACCCGCATAAAGCTGGGCACGTGGATGGTCGAGCACGGGCCGGTATACGCCCCCGGCAGGGCGAACAGCACAACCTTGCGCCCCGCCAGCTTGTCGGACAGCGAAACCGTTTCCGGCCCGTCTGCCCCCATCGTCACCATGCTTGCCTCGGGCAAGCGTTCTCCGACGGCTAGTGTCATCATGATTCCTTTCGCGCTGATTGCGTTATCCCAGATGCAGCATATAGGGTGCGCAGCAACACCGACCAGACGGAATAAGGCATTGGCATGAGCAATATCGTGGTTATCGGGGCCGGACAGGCCGGGTGCTCGTTGGTGGCGCGGCTGAGGGCGCTGGGACATGACGGCGGGATCACTCTGATCGGCGCCGAGCCGGTTCCCCCCTATCAGCGGCCACCGCTGTCCAAGAAATACCTGCTGGGCGAAATGGCGGTCGAGCGCCTGTATCTGCGGGCCGAAAGCTATTACCCCGAGGCCGATATTCGCCTGATCACCGATCAGGCCGTCACCGCCATCGACCGCGCCGCCCGCACCATCACTGTCGGCGATCAGGTTCTGCCCTATGACCAATTGGCTCTGACCACCGGATCGGTCGCCCGCCGCCTGCCCAGCCGCATCGGCGGCGATCTGGGCGGGGTTTATGTGGTGCGCACGCTGGCCGATGTCGATGCCATGGCGCCTGAATTCCGCACCGGGGCGCGGGTGTTGATCGTCGGGGGCGGCTATATCGGGCTTGAGGCCGCCGCCGTCGCCGCCAAGCTGGGCCTTCAGGTCACGCTGGTCGAGATGGCCGACCGTATCCTGCAACGCGTCGCCGCCCCCGAAACCAGCGCCTATTTCCGCGACCTGCACCGGTCGCACGGTGTCGATCTGCGTGAAGGTGTCGGGCTTGACCGGCTGGACGGCACCGACCGCGTCACCGGCGCGGTTCTGTCGGATGGCAGCACGCTGGAACTGGATTTCGTCATCGTCGGCGTCGGCATCGCCCCGGCCAGCGCATTGGCCGAACAGGCCGGTCTTTTGATCGACAATGGCATCGCGGTCGATGCGCGCGGACAGACATCGGACCCCGCAATCTGGGCGGCGGGCGATTGCGCCTCGTTCCCGTATAGCGGCGCGCGCATTCGTCTGGAAAGCGTGCAGAACGCCATCGATCAGGCCGAATGCGTGGCCGAGAACATGCTGGGGCCTGCGCGCGACTATGACCCGCATCCGTGGTTCTGGTCCGATCAATATGACGTCAAACTTCAGATCGCCGGGCTGAACACCGGCTATGACCGCGTGGTCATCCGGCCCGGCGACAAAGAGGGCGCGATCAGCCATTGGTATTTCGCCGGTCAGACCCTGTTGGCCGTCGATGCCATGAACGATCCGCGCGCCTATATGGTCGGCAAGCGGATGCTGGAAAACGGCGTGAACGCCACCCCCGACCAGATCGCCGATCCGGCGACCAACCTGATGGCGTTGATGAAGCAATGAGAATTATCGCGGGACAGTTCAAAGGCATGGCGCTGGCCTCGGTCGGCAAGGGCGATCCGGGCGCGCATCTGCGCCCGACCACCGACCGGGTGCGCGAAAGCCTGTTTAACCTGCTGCTGAATGGCGGCTATGGCGATCCGGTCAGCGGGGCGCGGGTGCTGGATCTGTTCGCGGGCACCGGGGCGCTGGGGCTGGAGGCATTGTCGCGCGGCGCGGCGCATGTGACCTTTGTCGATGACGGCGCTAAATCGCGCGCCCTGATCCGCGAGAATGTCGAGAAATGCCGCGCCATGGGCGTCACCAAACTGTATCGCCGCGACGCAACCCGGCTGGGCCCGAACCGGGGTGCCGGGTTCGACCTGATCTTTCTGGACCCGCCCTATGGCATGGGTTTGGGCGCACAGGCGCTTGCCTCGGCGGTCGAGGGCGGCTGGATCGCCCCCGGCGCCTTGATCGTGTGGGAGGAAAACTGCCCGCAAACCGCGCCTGACGGGTTTCAGATGCTGGACCAGCGCAAATATGGCGACACCCATATCACCATTCTGGAAGCCGCCGCCGCATGACCCCGCAAGCGGTAATCTTTGATTGCGATGGCGTTCTGGTCGATAGCGAAGCGATCTCTTTTGAGGTGGTGCGCGACGACCTTGCCGCGCATGGGCTGGCGCTGAGTTATGACGAATTCGGCGCGCTGTTCCATGGCGGCACGATGCCCAGCGCTGGCGAAGCCCTGCGTGCGATGGGTGCGCCGATCCCCGACGACTGGGCCGAGCGCACCTATGAAAAGGTCTATGCCCGGCTTGAACTGGGGGTCGAGAAAGTGGCCGGGATCGACCCTCTGCTTGATGCGCTTGAGGCCCGGAATATCCCGATGGCGGTGGGGTCGAACGGCGCGATCCGGAAGATGCAGATCACTTTGGGGCAGACCGGGCTGTGGCAGCGGTTCGAAGGGCGGATTTTCTCGGCCAAGGTGCTGGGCGTGGCCAAACCCGCGCCGGACCTGTTCCTGCATGCCGCCGCACAAATCGGGGTCGCGCCATCCGATTGCGTCGTGGTAGAGGACAGCCCGTCAGGCTGTATCGCCGCACGCCGCGCCGGGATGCGATGTTACGGCTTTGCCGAACGCACCGCACCCGCCCGCCTGTCGGCGGAAGGCGCTATTCCGGTGGCCTCGATGGTCGAGCTGATGGAACAGCTGGGGCTTTAGTCGATCCAGGTCGGGTGAAAGCGGTCCGCCGGGGACAGGGTGAAAATCTCGACCCCGTTGGCGGTCACGCCGACCGAATGTTCGAACTGCGCGCTCAGCGATTTGTCGCGGGTCACGGCGGTCCAGTCATCGGCCAGAACCTTGGTTTCCGGGCGGCCCAGATTGACCATCGGTTCGATGGTGAAGAACATGCCTTCTTCCAGAACCGGGCCACTGCCGGCGCGACCGTAATGCAGCACATTCGGCGGCGCGTGGAACACCCGGCCCAGACCGTGGCCGCAGAAATCGCGCACCACGCTCATGCGGTGGGCTTCGACATAGGTTTGGATCGCGTTGCCGATATCGCCAAAGGTATTTCCGGGCTTGACCGCCTCGATCCCTTTGAACAGCGCGTCATGGGTGACTTGAATCAAACGCTCGGCCTTGCGGCTGAGGGCGCCGGCCACATACATGCGGCTGGTATCGCCGAACCAACCGTCCAGAATGACCGTCACGTCGATATTCAGGATGTCGCCGTCTTTCAGCTTTTTGTCGCCGGGAATGCCGTGGCACACCACATGGTTCACGCTGATGCAGCTGGCGTGCTGATAGCCCTTATAGCCGATCGTCGCCGATTTCGACCCAGAAGCATTGACCTTTTCGGTGATGATCCGGTCCAGCTCGGCCGTGGTTTGGCCGGGGAACACATGCTCGGCCATTTCGTCAAGGATCCGGGCCGCAACCTGTCCGGCGGCCTGCATGCCCGCGAAATCCGCGTCTTGATAAATTCTGATGCCGTCCTTGGTCAGGCGGCCGCGCGTGCCATCTTCCAATGCGCTCTCCATCTGGTTTGAGGGTTAGATAATGCGCTTTGCCGGGCTTGACCAGAGTTAGCGGCCCATCTGTGGCGAAGGATCTACCGGCAAGGCCCGGCCCAGCGCAACGCCTTCGGGCGAAATCCGGGTGCCATAGGCCAGCACCTGAACCCCGCCAGCGCGCGCCGCATCAAAGGCGCGGGCATAGGCCGGGTCGATGTCGCCCGCCACCCGAACCCGGGCGCAATCGGTGCGCTGCACCAGAAACAACAGCACCGCGCGGTGGCCCTGCGCCGCCATCGCGGTCAGTTCAGCCAGATGCCTGGTCCCGCGCGCGGTGACGCTATCGGGGAATTCGGCCCAGTCGCCGCCACGGTTCAGGGTCACGCTTTTGACCTCGACATAAGCGTCGGCTAGGCTGGGCTGAGTCAGCAGGAAATCGACCCGGCTGTTGGTGCCGTATTTGACCTCGGGGCGCACGGTGCCATAGGCGGCCAGCTCATCCACCTCGCCCGCCTGCAACGCCGCCCGCAGCGCCCGGTTCGGCACCGAGGTATCGACGCCGGTGAAATGGCCGTTCTCGTGATCGACCAGCCGCCAGCCGAATTTCAGCTTTTTCTTCGGGTCGTCATTGGGTTCCAGCCAGATCCGCATTCCCGGCTCGGCCAGCCCCAGCATCGAGCCGGGATTGGCGCAATGGGCGGTCACCTGACGACCGTCGTCCAGAACCGCATCGGCCAGAAAGCGTTTATAGCGGCGGATCAACCGACCCGGCACAAGAGGGGTTTGAAAGCGCATAAGCGCCACCTATACCGTGACATAAGCCACCACAAGGAGCGCACCATGCCCAACCCTACTGCCGCCATGCTTGTGATCGGGGACGAGATCCTGTCGGGCCGCACCCGCGACGCCAATATGTATTATCTGGCCGGAGAGCTGGGCAAACGCGGCATCACCCTGAAAGAAGTGCGGGTCGTATCCGACGACCGCACCGCGATCATCGAGGCGGTGAACGCCCTGCGCGCCACCTATGACACCGTCATTACCTCGGGCGGGATCGGTCCCACCCATGATGACATCACCGCCGAGGCCATCGCCGCCGCCTTTGGCGTGCCGATCGGCATCCGCGACGATGCCCGCGCCCTGCTGGCGGCGCATTACGCCCGCACCGGCACCGAATTCAACGACGCCCGCCAGCGCATGGCCCGCATTCCCGACGGCGCAACCCTGATCGACAACCCGATCTCGGTCGCGCCGGGGTTTACGCTGGAAAACGTGCATGTGATGGCCGGGGTGCCGAATATCTTTCAGGCCATGGTCGCGTCGGTGATACCGACCCTGACCGGCGGTCAACCGTTGCTCAGCCAAACCCTGCGGATCAATCGCGGCGAGGGCGAGATCGCCGGCCCCCTGACCGCGCTGGCCGAGGATTACCCTGATCTGTCGATTGGCTCATACCCGTTTATCCGCGATGGGGCCTATGGCTCGAATATCGTCATCCGTGGCGTCGATGCCGGTCAGATCGACGCGGCGATCACCCGGCTGGCGGCGCATTTCCCCGGAGATACCGCATGACCCTGACCGATGCCCTGATCGCCACATGGCCGCGCGACCCTGAAACCGGGCTGATCTGTGCCGGGACCGAACTGGCCACCTTCGCGCCCAAGGATGACGCCACGCTGGCGGTGCTTGAACAGCAAATGCGCGATCACGGTCAGGCGCCGCGGTTCCTGATCGGCCCCGAGGATGCCCAGCTTGACCAACGCCTTGCCGCGGCGGGGTATCTCAGCGCCGATCCCGCGACCCTGTTCGCCGCCCCGGCCAACGCCATCGCGACCGAGCGTCCTCCGGCCATCTCTGCCTTTGACGTCTGGGCACCGCTGCGCATCATTGACGAATTGTGGGCCGACGAAGGTCTTGACCCGCGCCAGCGCGCCGGGATGGACCACCTGCCCGCCCCGAAGACCGCCGTTCTGGGCCGCGTCAACGACCGCGTCGCCGGGGCCGCCTTTGCCATCATCCACGGCAACACCGCCATCATTCAGGCCTTTGGCGTCGTTCCGTCGCAGCGTCGGCAGCGCACGGCCATCAACATGATGCGGCACGCGGCCTTTTGGGCCCTAGATCATGGCGCCGATACCGTTGCTGCGCTGGTTCCGGCCCACACCCCCGAGGCGCAATCGCTCTGTGCTTCCCTTGGAATGCGGGATGTGGGACACTATCATTATAGAATATGTATGCCGAACGAGGCCCAAGCAGTTGACTGATAAAAACACCCCGATCATGGCGCTGGACCTGCCGATGGTTCAGCCGCTTCCTGAAGCGACGCAAAAATATTTTGACGTGTGCAACGACAAACTTGGCATGGTGCCGAATGTTCTGGCGGCGCACGCGTTCGACATCGACAAGCTGAACGCCTTTACCGCGCTCTATAACGATCTGATGCTGGGCAACAGCAACCTCAGCAAGCTTGAGCGCGAGATGATCGCCGTTGTCGTGTCGTCGATCAACCGCTGCTGGTATTGTCAGGTCGCCCATGGCGCCGCAGTTCGGCAATTGTCGGGCGATCCCAAGCTGGGCGAAGCGATGGTGATGAATTACCGTGTGGCCGATCTGGACCCGCGCCAGCGCGCGATGCTGGACTTTGCCGCCAAGCTGACCAAAGCCAGCGCCGAAGTCGAAGAATCCGACCGCCAGACCCTGCGCGATGTCGGTTTTACCGACCGCGACATCTGGGACATCGCCAACGTCACCGGCTTTTTCAACATGTCCAACCGCGTTGCTTCGGCCGTCAACATGCAGCCGAACGACGAGTATCACAGCGCCTTTCGATGAAACCGCTGGGGCTGATAGCTCTGGTCGGGTCGCTGGCGTTTGCCGGCGGGGCGGTTCGGGCCGATCTGCTGGACCTGCCGCCGCACGCCACCCGCACCGCCGAAGTGTCCGAGCCCCTGTCCAGCTATCGCCTGCCGATCGGGCCGTGGGACGGCAGCCAGATTCAGACGATATGGGCCGAAGGCGAGATTCTGCGCGAGGCGTGGAATTTTCAGGCCGAAGGCCTGACCACGCTGCAATTGCTGGCACCGCTGCGCGATCAGCTGGCCGCGCAAGGCTTTGACATCCTGTTCGAATGCGAGGCCGCAACCTGTGGCGGCTTTGATTTCCGCTATGCGACCGAAATCCTGCCCGAACCAGAAATGCATGTCGATCTTGGCGACTATCGCTTTGTCTCGGCCCAACGCATGGGCGCCGACGCCCCTGAGTATGTCAGCCTGATGGTCAGCCGCTCGTCGATCCGGGGCTTTGTGCAACTGACCCGCGTCGGCCCGGCGCTGGCGGTGGACGCAGCACAGTTTACCGCTTCGACCAAAAACCCGGACCCGGCCAAGGAACCCCCGGCGGTGGCGTCAATCGGTGGGTTGCTTGAGGATCGCGGCCGCGCGGTTCTGACCGATCTGAGCTTTGAAATCGGCTCGGCACAGTTGCGCGATCAGGAATTCGCCTCGCTTCAGGCCTTGGCCGATTACCTGCTGCAACATCCCGACCGGGGCGTGACGCTGGTGGGCCACACCGATGCCGAAGGCACGCTTGAGGCCAATATCGCCCTGTCGCAAAAACGCGCCGAGGCCGTGCGCGCCCAGTTGATCGAGGCCTTTCAGGTGCCCGCCGAACAGGTTCAGGCCCAGGGCGTTGGCTATCTGGCGCCGATGGCCAGCAATCTGACCGATGACGGCCGCACCAAAAACAGAAGGGTCGAAGTGATTCTCACCTCGACCCAGTAATTCTGATAAACATATACAATCGTTAAAACATTTCGGCCTCTTTGTTGGCGAAACTGGCCACAAGGAAATCGATAAATGCCCGGACCTTGGGTTGCGTGAACCGCCCCGGCGGATAGACCGCGTAGATGCCCAGTGTCTCGACCGGCAGATCGGGAATGGCATCTTCGACCAGCCCCTGCTGCAACGCATCGCGGAACAGATACGAGGGCAGATAGGCGATCCCCAGCCCGGAAATCGCCGCGTTCAACAGCGACTGACCGTCATTCACCGTTAGCCAGCCCGCCGTGCGCACCTGCCGTTTTTCGCCCGAAGGCGCGGTGATTTTCCAGACGTTGCCGCTGGCTTGGTTGGAATAATGCAAAAGCTTATGATCGTTCAGATCGTCGATCTTTTGCGGGCGGCCGTATTTCTGGAAATAGGACGGCGACCCGATCATGCGCTTGGTGGTGTCGGTCAGTTTGCGGGCGCGCAGGGTACTGTCCTCCAACTCACCCACGCGGATCGCCATGTCGAACCCTTCCGAGATCAGCTCGACATAGCGGTTGTTCAGAACCATGTTCACGGTGATGTCGGGATATTCCTGCAAGAACGCGCCCAAAACCGGGGACAGATGATTCACCCCGAAATCGGTCGCCACGGAAATCCGCAGCAATCCCGAGGGCGCAGATTGCATCGAAGTCACCAGCGCATCCGCCTCGCCCGCGTCATTCAGCACCCGCCGGGCACGGTCGTAATAGGCAAGACCGATTTCCGTAGGGCTGACCCGGCGCGTCGTCCGGTTCAGCAGGCGTGCGCCAAGCCGGGCCTCAAGCGATGAGACATGTTTGGACACGGCGGATTTCGAGATGCCCATCTTTTTCGCGGCATCCGTAAACCCCCCTTGATCCACAACAGTGGCAAACGCTTCCATCTCGGTCAGTCGATCCATTTCCAACCCTTTGCACAGTCGTCTTGCATTCCACCCTGTTATCAGGGGCAATTCGGGCAAGATTTAGGTATCGGGCCGACAATACTGGGGTATTGCATCGGATCGTTGAGATTCCGGAAACGCGGATTTGGCCGGTTTGGCCTTGTTTTTCAGGTCAAATACCGGCTGCCAGACGAGTGCCTTGGTTAATGGCGCGTTTGGCGTCCAATTCCGCCGCGACATCGGCGCCGCCGATGACATGCGGGGTTTTCCCAAGGGCGATCAGGGCGTCGGCAAGGCTGCGTTCGGGCAGTTGACCGGCGCACAGCACGATGGTGTCAGCGGCGATCAGCGTCGGATTTTCGCGCGCCTCGCCGGTGCTGACCTCGATGCCTTCGGGGGTGATCCGCTCGTAATTGACGCCGCCTTTCATGGTGACGCCCTTCATCTGCAGGGTCGCGCGGTGAATCCAGCCGGTGGTCTTACCCAGCCGCTTGCCCGGGCGTTCGTTCTTGCGTTGCAGCAGGGTGATCTGCCGCGCCGGGGCTTCGGGTTGCGGCCCTTCGGGCGCAAGGCCGCCGCGATCGGTCTCGGGGTCGCTGACGCCCCATTCGCGCAGCCACTCGGGCAGGTTCAGCGTCGGGCTTTCCCCGGCCTCGGACAGGTATTCAGCCACGTCAAAGCCGATGCCACCCGCGCCGATGATCACCACCCGCGCGCCGACCTGCGCCTTGCCGCGCAGCACGTCGATATAGGACAAAACATTCGGCCCATCCTGACCCGGAATGCCCGGATCGCGCGGGCTGACGCCGGTGGCGATAATCACCTCGTCAAACCCGGCCAGGTCGTCGGCCCCGACCGCGCGGCCAAGGGCAAGGGTGACACCGCTGATCTCAAGCATGGTGGCGAACCACGCCACCAGCCCATTGAATTCCTCTTTGCCGGGGATCACCCGCGCCATGTTCAACTGGCCACCGATCCGGGTGTCGCGGTCGAACAGCGTTACCTTATGCCCGCGCTGCGCGGCGGTGATCGCCGTCGACAGGCCCGCCGGGCCTGCGCCGACAACGGCGATGGTTTTGACCTGCGCGGCCGGGGTGATCTGCAATTCGGTTTCATAACAGGCGCGCGGGTTGACCAGACA
>NZ_JBFHDW010000078.1:0-9541 GCF_041584535.1 Actibacterium sp.
CGAAACGCTATTTGATGCAGGGCGATCCCTATCACTGTCAGTGCCAGAAAAACACGCGCCTTCTGAAGGAACGCCTTGGCTGGGATGACAGCCGGATCGCCACCAGTTTCCAGTCGGTCTTTGGCCCCGAGGAATGGCTGCGCCCCTATACCGTGCAAGAGGTCGCCCGCCTGGCGCGCGAGGACGGAATCAAGCGGCTGGCAGTCATTGCCCCGGCATTTTCCGCCGATTGCATCGAGACCCTGGAAGAAATCAACGAAGAGATTCGGGAAAGTTTCGAACATGCTGGCGGTCAGCAGTTCACCTATATTCCCTGCCTGAACGACGACACCGCGCATATTGCGATGCTGGCCGGGGTCGTGGCCGATAACCTGAAAGGCTGGATCGGCTAACAGCGCAAACAAAAAGGGCGGTGGAAAACCACCGCCCTTTTCGCTGTATATTCGTAGTGCTTAGTTCGATGCGACAGCAGCGACCAGCAGCAGGAACAGAACGGGCACGATGATGCCGGCGCTGGACGACGAGGTTTCCTCGACGATCACTTCCGGTTCCATAGCGGGCGCCGACATGTTGCCAGCAAATGCAGTCGAAGCAGCGGCGGTCAGAGCAGCAGCGAGAACGAGTTTCTTCATGTTTCCCTCCAGAATGGCCGCACGGACGATTTTCGCCGGTGCGAACTCAAGGCTGTGTTTGTAATACCCACTAAACAGTAAGAAAAAGATATTGCAACCGGCGTTTTAGTCCAGGCCGCAAAGTCACTAGTTTGTCGTCAAATCAGCAACACTTGAGTGCCGGTCTTTGCAAAGCTGAAAAGTTCAGAGATATGCTCGTTGTAAAGGCCGATACAGCCGTTCGACGACCGGCGGCCGATCTTGCGCGTGTCGTGGGTGCCGTGAATCCGATAATAGGTCCAGCTGAGATACAGCGCATGCGTGCCCAGCGGGTTGTCCGGACCCGGCCCGACATAGCTTGGCCAATCCGGGTTGCGCTTCAACATCGACGGAGTCGGGCGCCATTCCGGCCCCTCGACCTTGCGCACAACCGAAGTGCGGCCGCGGCGGGTCATCTCTTCGGACAGGGGCACGCTGGTCGGATACAGCTTGTAGGTTTCCCCATCCTCGGACCAGTAATGCAGCGCCCGCGACGTGGTATCGACAAGGATCGCGCCCTTGTGGAGATTGGCGAAATACGGCTGCCAGCGCAGGGTGCGGAAGCTGGAAATATTGTGCCGCACCTTTTCCGAGACTTCCTCCTCGATCTCGACGGTATCTGCGCCGTCTTGCGCCAGCACCGGCGAGGCAACCCCCGACAGCAATGCCGCGCCACCAGCCAGAAACGCGCGGCGGCTTTTGATGTCAAACGAACCGTGACTCATTGCAATACCCTCATCTTTGTCCAAGACGTATACCGCATGTTATGGCGATCCGGCCTCAGTCGCAAATCAAACACGCGTAAGTGATCCTTGCCGCGCTGAACCGTTTGAACCGCGCAACGCTTCGCGCTAGAGGTAAGGCAAACAAGGGATATTGGTATGCTTCGACTGTTCGCGCTTGTGCTTGTTGCCGCTTTTTCGCTGTCCGCTTGCAGCTCGCCGACGCCCGCCCTGGGCCCGGACGGCAAACCCTTGCCGCGCGTTTATCGGATTTCGGCCGGCGATGGCGCCAAGATTCAGTATCGGATGCTTGATTCGGTGAACGCCCTGCGCGCCGCACGTGGGGTCCAGCCCTTGGTGCTGAACGCCCAGCTGAACGCCGCCGCCGCCACCCATTCGCGCGATATGGCGGTGCAAAACCGGCCGTGGCATTTCGGCTCGGACGGTTCGTCACCGATCGACCGGGTTCAGCGCGTCGGATATCCCGGCACGGTTCTGGGTGAAAACATCTCGGAAACCTACGAGACCGAACTGGAAACCCTTGCCGCGTGGATGGATCAACCCGACACCGCCAACGTGGTGCTGGATGCCCATGCCCGCGATATGGGTTTCGCCTATTTTCAGGAAGCCAGCGGTAAAATCTGGTGGACCATGGTCACCGGCACCGGCGTCCCCGAGGCAATGTAACCCCGCCCGTCAGGGAAAAATATCAATCGCCGTGCCATCGCGCACCATCGACCAGACCTGCTCGACCTCGCGGTCAGTGATCGAGATGCACCCCGCGGTCCAATCGCGCGGCTTGCCCTTGTTCTTGCCCGCCTGCCCATGGATGAAAATATCCCCGCCCGGCGATTTGCCCAGCGCCCGCGCCTCGGCCCGGTCGACGTCATTCGGATAAGAGATGCCCAGCGACAGGTGGAACTGGCTGTAATAGTTCCGCCGGTTGATGAAATAGCGCCCCTCGGGGGTTTTGCCGTCGCCCTCGACCTGTTTGTGGCCTTCGGGCGCGAATCCCAGCGCGACGTCGTATTTTTCCAGAATCTCATCCTGATGCATCAAATACATCCGGCGATCCTGTTTCACGACGACGATTCGCGTCACCTCGGGCCCGTCATAGGGCGGAATACGCGGGCCGGACGCGCACCCGCTTAGGCCCAGCGCTGCGCCAGCCAAAAGAAAACCACGACGATCGAACATTGAACTACTGCCTTGCCTCGTTCGATTATTATTGCCGCGATCATACCGGATTTCAGGGGCGCGGATAATCCCCATTTCGCATCATGCGCGGCTGAACCGCGCCGCCAGTTCGACATGCGGCGACCAGCGGAATTGATCGACCACCTGCACCCAGTCCAGACGATAGCCCGCAGCGGCTAAAATTGCCGCGTCGCGGGCAAAGGTCACCGGGTTGCACGACACGGCGGCGATCACCGGAACCACCGATTTCGCCAGTTGCTGCATCTGCGCCTCGGCCCCGGCGCGCGGCGGGTCGATGACCACGGCGTCAAACCGTTTCAATTCATCCGGCATCAGCGGGCGGCGGAACAGATCGCGGGTTTCCGTGATGATCCGGTGCAGCCCTTGCGCCCGGCGCCACCCCTGATCCAGCGCGGTCAGCATCAAGGCCTCGCTTTCGACCGCCAGAACCTCGGCCCGCTCGGCCAAAGGCAGGCTGAACGTGCCCGACCCGGCGAACAGGTCAGCGACGGTTTTCGCGCCTTGCGTGGCCTCGATCACCGACGCGGTCAGCGCCGCCTGACCCTCTGCGGTTGCTTGAAGGAACGCACCGGCGGGCGGCACGACCAAGGCTTTGCCAAAACGCTGAGCCGGCGGGTTGCGTTCGACCACCAACTCGCCCTCCCAGGTTAGCCGGGCAAGGTCGAACTTGCCGGAAATCGACCCTAATTCGGCCCAAAGCGGCCCATCCAGCGGTTTCGCATTGCTGACCGAGACATCCAGACCCGCCTCGGATCGGGTGACGGCAAACGCCACCTCGCCCTTGCGCGACGCGGCCAGCGGCAACAGCGCCTCAAGCGCTGGCAGGCCCGCGATCAGGTCCGGGTGCAGCAGGTGACAATCCGGCACCGGCACCACGGTATCCGAGCCGCGCGCGTGAAAGCCCAGAATGCCGCCCTTTTTCGTCCGCCGCCCGGCCAGCGTTGCCCGCCGCCGCGACCGGGCGGGCGAGGTCAGGATTGGCCGCATCTCGGCCGTCAAACCCTGCGCCCGCAGCGCGGTTTCGACGACCTCCTGCTTCCACCCGGCGACAAACGAATCCGAGGCGTGTTGCAGCAAGCAACCGCCACAGGTTTTGTAATGCGGACAAGGCGCGCGGACCCGGTCCGGCGAGGGGCTGATGATCTTGGGCTGGGCGATCCGGTCGCCGGTGATTTCGCCGTCGATCTCTTCTCCGGGCAGGGTCAGGGGCACAAAAACCGGCCCTTCGGCAACCCCGTCACCAAGATGGCCAAGCCTTTGAATAATAACGCTCATATCTTGTCTTTATCCTTTAGAAGCTCGGCCTTGGTCAGCGAAAAATCCGAGTCTATCCATGTTTGTTCAAGGCGTTTCAGGCAGGCGCCCAAATCCGGGCCGCGCAGCTGGGGCATCAGGTCGGCGGCCTTGACCGGATAGACCGCCGCATGACCGCGCGCCAGCTCGGCCTGATAGCCGCCGGGCAGCGGCGTCTCAAACAGCGCCGCACGCAGAAACAGCACATCGCGCCCCTCGTCAGGCCCAAGGCGATAACCCAGCGCCGCCGCATTCTCGGGCGCGCCGATTTGATCGCGCAGGCGGGTCAAACGATGTGCTTCGGCGCGGCTGAGGCGCAGGCCAGTTTCGGCCCCCTGCCCACCCAACAGCGCCAGCCGCCGGATCGCATCGGGGGCAAGGCCGCTGTCTTGCTCAAGATGCACCAGAACCGGCAAGGCACGGGCATCGGCGCCGGGCAGGACATGCGCCAGAACACCGGCCTGAACCATCGCCGCAACGCTGGGCGCAGGATCGGGCGCACCCAGCAGTTTTTTCATCTCGGCCCCGACGCGTTCGCGCGAAAGCGTCTCTATTCCAGCGGAAAGCGTGGCACAGGAGGCCAGTCCGTCGGGGTCGATACCGCCCGCCGGATCGCCATACCACGCGTGAAACCGAAAGAATCTGAGGATGCGCAAATAGTCCTCGCGAATGCGCTGGCTGGCATCGTCGATGAACCGCACCCGGCGCGCGGTCAGGTCGGCCAAACCGCCCAGCGGGTCGATGATCTGACCGTCAGGCGCCGCATATAGCGCATTCATGGTGAAATCACGGCGATGCGCATCTTGCTCGGCGCTGTCGGAAAACGCGACCACGGCGCGGCGGCCATCGGTTTCGACATCTTTGCGAAAGGTCGTGACCTCGTGCGGCACATGCGCGGACACCACGGTCACGGTGCCATGTTCGACCCCGGTCGGAACCGGCGTCAGCCCGGCGCGCGTTGCCAGTTCCACCACCGTTTCCGGCAAAGCGTCGGTCGCAATGTCGATGTCATTGACCGGCGACCCCAACAGAGCGTTGCGCACACAGCCGCCGACAAACAGCGCCTGATAGCCCGCGTCGGTCAGCATGGCGCAGACCGCCTGAGTTTCCGGCGCCGCGATCCAATCCTCGGTGATCCGCATCACTCCGCCATCCGTCCTGCAAGCGCACGCAAAATGCGCGCCGTGGCGCCCCAGATGTAATACGGCCCATAGGGCACGGTGTAGTAATGCCGCCGCAAGCCGCGCCAATGACGCGACTGGATCACGAATTGATCGGGGTTCAGCACATGCGACAGCGGCACGGTAAAGACCTCGTCAACCTCGCCGCGCTCGGGGCGCAGGGGAAATGCGTCACTAATCAGGCCGAAAACCGGGGTTACGGTAAAGCCGGTGACGGTTTCATGCGTGGGCAGCGAACCGATAATTTCAACGCGATCGGCAGGCAGACCGACCTCTTCTTCCGCTTCGCGCAGGGCAGTTTCGACCAGATCGCGGTCGCTGTCGTCTTTTTTGCCGCCGGGAAAGGCGATTTGTCCGGGGTGATGTTTCAGCCGCGACGACCGCTTGGTCAGCAAAACCCGCGGCGTGTCGTGATACAGGCTGATCCCGACCAGCACCGCCGCCGGGCGCAGAACCACACCGGCCGGCGGGGCAAAATCGGGATTGAGGTCAAAATCCGACGAGCCCTCGCCCGGCCGGTTCAGCGCCTCGCGCAAGCGGTCAAGGGGCTCAGCCCCTGTCACCCGGCGTCTCCTTTTCGGCTTCGAATCCCAAGGTTTTCGGGTCCAGTTCATAATGCGCGCCGCAGAATTGGCAGTCTGCGGTGACGATGCCCTCGGGCGTGGTCATATGCGCGATATCCTTGGCCGAATAGATCGACAGGCTTTGACGCACCCGCGCCTCGGAACAGGTGCAGCCGAATTTGACCGATTGCGAGTCGAACACCCGCGGCTCTTCTTCGTGGAACAGGCGGATCAACAGCTCGGTCGGCTGGACGGTGGGGCCGATCAGCTCAAGATCCTCGACCGTGTCCAGCAGCACATTCGCCCGCACCCAGTTTTCGCGTGCTTCGTCGTCCAGAATATCCTGCGCCTGAAGCACGCCTTGTTCGCCGCTGCCGCCCTCGCCCGCCGCAAAAGGCGAGGCTTTGGGCATCATTTGCAACATGACACCGCCCGCGCGCCAGGTTTCACCCTGCCCGGCCAGCCGCGAGCGGCCAAAGCTTAGCGAAAACCGCGTCGGAAGCTGTTCAGACTGGGCAAAATAGGTCTCGGCGCAAGCGGCCAATGATCCGCCCGCGATCGGCGTGATGCCCTGATACGGCACCGTGCCTTCGCCCTGATCGATCAGGATCGCCATATAACCCTTGCCGATCTGGCTGAACGGATCGGTCGCGTCGTAATTCAGACGCTCGGCGTCATAGCTGGCATAGGCCCGCACCCGGGCCGAGCGGCCATCTTCGGACGGGCCGTAATAATCGGTCGCGATCAAGCGGGCCGGGCCATCGCCACGCACCTGAATCGACAATTTCCAACGCAGCTTGATCGTCTGGCCGATCATCGCGGTCAAAAGCGCGGCCTCGGCGACCAGCGCCTCGATCACCGGCGGGTAATCGTGCTGCGCCAGGACCTGATCCAACACGCCATCAAGACGCGCGACCCGGCCGCGAATGTCGCAGCGGTCAAGCTGAAAGGGCAGGACGGTATCGTCCCAAGCGATTTGCGATCCGAAAGACATGGGGTTTCCTTGAGAGCCTGTGCTTGGCATACCGCGACAATATAGGCGGCACAACCATCACACCAAGGGGGCAGCGATGATCCGGCGATTTGGCGAACCGGCTTTGGCCGGGCAGACCTATCAGATGCGCGCGGGCGTTTATGCGCTGTTGCCCTTGGGCCGGTCGCTGTTGGTGACCTATCAATCGCGGCCGATTTCCGAGCTGCAATTGCCCGGTGGTGGCGTTGATCCGGGCGAATCACCCCTCGCCGCCCTGCACCGCGAGGCGATGGAGGAAACCGGCTGGAAGATCGCGCCGATCCGGCGCGTCGGTGCGTTCCGGCGATTCACCTTCATGCCGGATTACGACATCTGGGCGGAAAAGATCTGCCACATCTACCTGTGTCAGCCGATCCGCCAACTGCGCCAACCCAGCGAGCCCTATCACACGGTCGAATTCATCCCGATCGACAAGGCCCCCAAAATGCTGGGCAATACCGGCGACCGCTATTTCGCCAGCCTGCTTTAGGCCCTAAGCGCCTACATATTCCAGCAACACGGCAGACACATCATCAGTCAGCGGCTGGTTATTCTGCCGCTGCGTCAATTGTTGAAACAACGTATCCAGAACCTTGGGGCCGGTCAGGGTCGCCGTGCGCGACAACAGGGTGCGCAACCCGCATTCCTCAAGCATTTTTCCGGTATGTCCCTCGGCCTCGGTAAACCCATCGGAATACAGGATCAGCCGATCCCCCGGCGCAAGCATCACCTCGAACGTGTCATAGCGCGCGCCGGGAATCAGCCCGACAGGAACCCCGCCGCCGCCGATGAATTCGATTTGCCCACTGGCGCGCTGCACCGCCGGGTGCGGGTGGCCAGCCTGAACCAGCCGCGCGATGCCGGTTTTCAGGTCCATCACCCCGTAAGCCATTGTAAAATATTCCTCGACCCCGCGGTCGGCCAACAGGCGATCGTTCAATATCTGCGCGACCTCATGCGGGGGTCGCAGGGCGAAAAACCGGTTATATCGGCGCTCAAGAGCGATGTTTTGCTCTAAAAACCGGCCATTCAGATAGCCCGCCAATCGCGCGGTCATCAGGGCCGAGGTAACGCCATGCCCGGACACATCAATGCTGTAAAACGCCAGCCTTTGCGGCCCCGGCGAAAACACCCCGACCAGATCGCCACCGACATGACCGCAGGGCTTCATCAGCATCGAAACCTGCGCCTTGCCGAATTGACAGAACCGCTCGGGCACCAGCGAGTCCTGAATTTTTCGCGCCTGAATCAAGTCGCGGTCGATCGCGTCATACAGCCCCTGCAATTCACTTAACGCGGCGCTGATCAGTTGGGTTTTCGCGGTCAGCTCCTGCTCCATCCCCAGAATACGCTCGCCCGCCATCAGGCGCGCGCGCAATTCGCTGGCATTGACCGGCTTGGTCAGGAAATCATCGGCGCCGTTTTCAAGCCCATGCACCATTTCGCGGGTCTCGGATTTCGAGGTCAGCAGGATGAAATAGCCATAGCTTGCGCGGCGCAGCGCCCGGAACCGGGTGCAAAATTCCAGCCCGGTCATCCCCGGCATCATCCAGTCGCTGATAATGAAATCCACCGGGTAAACGCCGCAGATTTCAAGCGCCTGCGCGCCCGACCCGGCCTCGATCACCTGATAGCCCCATTTCTGTAATGACGCCCGCAGGATTCGCCGCTGTGCCCGGCTGTCATCGACCAGCAGAACCGTACGCCCGGGGGAAACAGGAACAGGCTCGGCAGGCAGGCATGTTTTGGCAAATCGTGTCACGGAATCCCCTAACGTCGCGTTGATTCGACTGTGACGACAACGGCTTAACGGCTGGTGAAGGTTAAAATGCCTCGTAATTTCGCCGCCGCCGTTAGGGGTTGCGTAACTTTGACCCGCCTAATCTGACCGTGGTTGGGGGCCTTCTGCGAATTCGGAGGGCGAAATGATTGATTGGGGCCGCGTTGCGGATCTGAAATCCGATGTTGGCGCGGACGCGTTTGAAGAAGTGGTCGCGCTGTTTTTGGAGGAGGTTGAAGAGGCTATATCGCATCTGAACGCCGCGAAACGGGGCGGCGGCCTGCCGGATGCGCTGCATTTTCTCAAGGGATCGGCGCTGAACCTTGGGTTCGAAAGCTTTGCCCGTGCCTGCGCTGCGGCCGAGAAAACCTGTGCGGCCGCAGGCGGCGCGATGGTGCAGATTTCGGATTTGGTCGACTGCTATCAGCAATCAAAGCGGGTGTTTTTGTCCGGGGCGACATCTGCGGCGGCGTGATTGCCGCCCGGTCGTTGCGACCTCGATGGGCGGTGTCATCCCCGGTCGGCAAATGTGGAACATTATAAAATGATCCGCATTCACCAAGTCGGGGCTGAAAACCCTGTCTTAGCCGGCCTTGCTGGCAGCCAGCAGCGCCATGTTCAGAATGTCGTTCACCGTGCTGACGGTCGAACAGATCTGAATCGGCTTATCGACCCCGGTCAGGATCGGGCCGATCACGGTTGCGCCAGCCATTTCCTGCATCAGCTTGACCGAGATCGAGGCCGAGTGCCGCGCCGGAACCACCAGAATATTGGCCGGGCCGGTCAGGCGCGAGAACGGGTAATGCTGCCGGGCGTTCTTGTTCAGCGCAACATCGACGGTCATTTCGCCTTCGTATTCGAAATCGACACCGCGCTCGTCCAGAACCAGCGGCGCAACGTGCATCTTTTGTGCCCGCTCAGACATCGGATAGCCGAAGGTCGAGAAGCTGACGAAGGCGACGCGCGGCTCAAGGCCCAGACTGCGGGCGACTTCGGCGCTGCGCTCGGCGATATTCGCCAGATCGTTTTCGTCCGGCCATTCATGCACCAGCGTATCGGCAATCAGCACGATACGCCCGTTCAGCAGCAACGCCGTCACGCCAACCGCCCCATCCGAGGCGC
>NZ_JBFHDW010000079.1:0-9499 GCF_041584535.1 Actibacterium sp.
CGCAGCCGCCGCCAGCAGCGACAGATCGCCCCCGGCTTGCGTGGCGTTCAGCGCCGGGAACAGCGGCGCAACGGTGTCGATCTGCGCCAGCGCATCCTGGCCAGCCTTGGCGGTGCGGTCGTCCTCGGACGCGGCCAATTCGCGGGCAATGATGCGGGCGGCTTCGACAAAGCCCCATGCGTCGCGGTATTCCTGCGGCGCCTCGATGCGGGTTTCATCGACCCCGGCGGCATAATCGGCCGCTGCCGTGTCCAACAGCGCCTTGGCCGCGAACAGCTGGTCACGCGCCGGGGCGCCAATGGATTTGCGCGCGGCGGCGATGGCGGTCAGCACCTTGTCCGCCGCCTTGGCGACCTTCTTGGTCGAGGCGCCGTCGGTCACCAGATCGGCGAAATCTTCGGCTTCGTCCTCGAATTCCTTGGCGCCATATTCTTCCAGATCATGCTCAAGATCGTCGTAATAGGCGTGGTGCGATTGCTCCAGATGCTCGACCGCCTGCGCTGTGTCGCCACTGGCATAAAGCGCGGCGACGATCAGGTGGGTGGCTTCGAACTTGCCCAGCTCGGTCAGGAATTCCGCCGGGCCTTCGGGCACGACGACGCCCGACTCGCCTGCTTCACCAGCCTCGCTTGAGGCGGCGGCGTGGCCGGATTCCCCCGCCTCGCCGGCTTCGCTTGTCGGGGTGGTGTGACCGGATTCACCGGCTTCGCTGGCCTCGCCGGCATAGGCGGCGGGAATAAGGCTGCGGCCAACGGGGGCGATCTGCACACCGGTCAGCGCAATCGCGGCGACCGATCCGGCAACCGCCCATGTGCGGGGCGTGACGCGGCGGGAAGTATCGGACATGATTATTCCTGTTTAGTAACCAAGGTTTTTAGTCAAGTATTTCCGCCCGGCAAGACTGTCAACGCTTTTTCGCTCTGTTGCCGGATCGGGCAGGGCGATAAGATCACCGGCATGAGTGTGGATCTTATCATTGAAGACGCGCGTTGGACGCAGGCCGGGTTGCAGGATCTGGCCGACACCGCCTGTGCCGCGACGCTGGCGCATCTGGGCCTGCCCGAGGACTGTGAGATCAGCCTTCTGGGCTGTGACGACGTGCGGATCGCCGTTCTGAACGCCGATTTCCGCGACAAGCCGGTGCCGACCAATGTGCTGTCATGGCCCTCGGACGATCTGGCCGCCGAAGATGACGGCGACCGCCCCTATGCGCCCGAGGCCGATTTCCCCGAAATGCCGGTGGAACTGGGCGATATCGCCATTGCCTATGACACCTGCGACCGCGAAGCGCGCGATCAAGACAAGCCCTTTGCCCAACATGTGACCCATCTGCTGGTGCATGGCACCCTGCATTTGTTGGGTTTCGACCACATCCGCCCGCTAGATGCCGAACTAATGGAGGGGTTGGAGGTGGAAATACTTGCAACTTTGGGTATCGCGGACCCATATGAATGAGACGGGTTCTCAGGCCCGGACTTAACGGTAAGGAATGATGGGCCAGAATACAGACGGCTCTTCTATGGCGGCGCAAGGCGCGCCTGAAAGTGAAGACAACAGTCGCCGCGGGCTTTGGTCCCGGCTGGCAGGTGCGCTCAGCGGCGCGCCTCAATCTGATGACAGCGACAACATGCAAGACCCGGCCGCGACCGGAACCCAACGCTTTGCACCGGCGCTGGGCATCGGCAACCTGCGCAAGATGCGGGTCGAGGACGTGGCTTGGCCCAAGGTCGAGATCGTCGCCGTGCCGCTGGACATCGGCAAGGACGATCTGGTCAAGGTATTCCGCGACAGCGGCATGACCCGCCTGCCGGTCTATGACGGCACGATGGATACGCCGGTGGGTTTGGTCCACCTCAAGGATTTCGCGCTGAAATACGGGTTCAACGGCAAGACCACGCGGTTCTCGCTGAAACCGCTGCTGCGGCCGCTGCTGTTCGTGCCGCCGTCGATGCCGATCGGGGTTCTGCTGCAAAAGATGCAGAACGACCGGATGCATATGGCGCTGGTGATTGACGAATATGGCGGTGTGGATGGTCTGGTGACCATCGAAGACCTGATTGAACAGGTGATAGGCGAGATCGAGGATGAACACGATGTCGCCGAGGGCCGGTTCTGGACGCTGGAAAAGCCGGGCTGCTATCTGGCTCAGGCGCGGGCGCCGCTGGACGAATTCGAGGCGGCGATCGGTCTGAAACTGGTCGACGAGGAAGACGAGGAAGAAATCGACACGCTGGGCGGGTTGGTGTTCATGGTCACGGGCCGGGTTCCGGTCCGGGGCGAGGTCATCCCCCATGAAAGTGGCGCCGAGTTCGAAATCGTCGATGCTGATCCGCGCCGGATCAAGCGGCTGCGGGTGCGGCTGCCCGAGGCCGTGGTGGCCGCCGCGGTCGCCAAGGCCGCCCAAGCGGCCGAGGCCGAGGCCGAAAAACAGGACAGCTAACAATGGCGTCAACCCCGCCGGAACTGCTTGGCCGGTTCGCGTCCGGGCGCGGCGGATGGCTGATCGCCTTTGTTTTGGGCGTAATCGCGGCTGCGGGGCAGGCGCCGCTTGACCTGTGGCCGCTGGCGCTGGCCGGGTTCGCCGGGCTGATCGCGCTGGGCCTGTCCGCGCCCGGCCCGTGGCGGGTGGCGCGGCATCTGTGGCTGGGCGGCGCGGGCTATTTCAGCGCGGCTTTGATCTGGATTATTCAGCCTTTCCTTGTGGATGTGGCCCGCGATGGCTGGATGGCGCCCTTTGCCTTGGTGTTCATGGCCTTTGGTCTGGCGCTGTTCTGGGGCGCGGCAGGATATGTTGCGGCACGGCTGGGAACCGGGCGGCGCAGCCGCGCGGTGGCGCTGGTGCTGGGCCTGACGCTGGCCGAGATGCTGCGCTCGTATATCTTCACCGGCTTTCCATGGGCGCTGATCGGGCATTTGTGGATTCCGACTCCGGTTCTGCAACTGGCGGCGCTGACCGGGCCGCATGGGCTGACGCTGTTGGCGCTGGCGTTGGTGACCCTGCCGGTGGTTCTGGGCCGACGCGGCGCGCTGGCGGGGATGCTGATCGGCGCCGGGGTCTGGGCCGCCGGGCTGTGGCAGCTTGCGCAACCGGTGCCGCCCCGTGCTGATCCGGTGACCGTGCGCCTGATTCAGCCCAATGCCGCCCAGCATCTGAAATGGCGCAGCGACATGGCGCCGGTGTTCTTTCACCGACAACTGGCGCTGACCGCCGCCCCGGCTGACCCGGCGCCCGATCTGATCGTCTGGCCCGAAACCGCAGTGGCCTATACCCTGTCCGGCGCAGGCCCGATCCTGCGCCAGATCGCCAGCGCCGCGAATGGTGTTCCGGTGGTTCTGGGCGTGCATCGCCGTGAAGGTTCGCGGGCCTTCAACGCCGCCGTGGTGCTGGATCAGGCGGGCGGCGTCACCCAGATTTACGACAAGCACCATCTGGTGCCGTTTGGCGAATACCTGCCCTTTGGCGAGACTTTGGCCCGGTTCGGTCTGTTTGGTCTGGCCTCGGGCGGCATCGGCTACAGCCCCGGGCCGGGGCCGCAGATCTGGGACTTGGGAAAGGCCGGGCAGGTTCTGCCGCTGATCTGTTACGAGATGATCTTTCCCAACGACCTGCGCGATGCGCCGACGCGGCCCGATTGGGTGCTGCAACTGACCAATGACGCATGGTTCGGCAGCTTTTCCGGCCCCTATCAGCATCTCGCCCAAGCGCGGCTGAGGGCGGTCGAACAGGGGCTGCCGATCCTGCGCGCGGCCAACACCGGGGTGACGGCGGCAATTGATGCGCGGGGCAGGGTGCTGGCACGCCTGCCGCTGAACGAGCCGGGGTCGCTGGATGTGCCGCTGCCGGGGGCGATTTCGGCGCGCCCCTATGCCCGCACCGGCGATCTGCCGGCGGCGCTGCTGCTTTTGGCCGCATTTCTGGCGCTGGCGCTCAGGCGGCGGCGGGCTGGGTCAATATCTCATTGACCCCATGCAACAGGCCGCGTAATTCGGTTGCGATTGTACTGCCACAACGGCTTCCTGACGTGGCGGGGAAAACCCAAACGGAGCACTTTCATGACGCGTCAGTCCTATATTTTTACCTCTGAATCCGTTTCCGAGGGCCACCCGGATAAGGTCTGTGACCGGATCTCTGACGCAGTTCTGGATGCGTTTCTGGCTGTCGAGCCGCAGGCGCGTGTCGCCTGTGAAACCTTTGCCACCACCAACCGCGTCGTGATCGGCGGCGAGGTGCGCGGCCCGCAATCCGTGATGGACCGGGTCGAGGACATCGCCCGCGAATGCGTGCGCGACATCGGCTATGAGCAGGACGGCTTTCACTGGAAGAACCTTGTGGTCGAGAACTATCTGCACGAACAGTCGGCGCATATCGCGCAGGGCGTCGATGCGGCGGAAAACAAGGATGAAGGCGCAGGCGATCAGGGGATCATGTTCGGCTATGCCGTCGATGAAACCGATCAGCTGATGCCGGCCCCGATCCATTATGCCCACGCGATCCTGCGCCGTCTGGCCGAGGTGCGTAAATCCGGCGAACAGCCGACGCTTCAGCCCGATGCGAAATCGCAGCTTTCAGTGCGGTATGAGGGTGGCCGCCCGGTTGGCGTCAGCTCGATCGTGCTGTCCACCCAGCACCAGTTCGAGAACCAAAGCTCGGACGATATCCGTGCCATCGTTGAACCCTATATTCTGGACGTCCTGCCCGAAGGCTGGGTCACCGCCGAGACCAAGTGGCACGTCAACCCGACCGGGAAATTCGTCATTGGCGGCCCTGATGGCGATGCCGGTCTGACCGGTCGCAAGATCATTGTCGACACCTATGGCGGCGCGGCCCCGCATGGCGGCGGTGCGTTCTCGGGCAAGGATCCGACCAAGGTTGACCGCTCGGCCGCCTATGCCGCGCGCTATCTGGCCAAGAACGTCGTTGCCTCGGGCATGGCCACGCGCTGCACGCTGCAACTGAGCTATGCCATCGGCGTTGCCCGTCCGCTGTCGATCTACGTCGATACCCACGGCACCGGGCAGGTTTCGGAAGAGTCGATCGAAAAAGCCGTGGCTCAGGTCATGGACCTGACCCCGCGCGGCATTCGTGAGCATCTGCAAATGAACAAGCCGATCTATGAGCGCACCGCCGCCTATGGCCATTTCGGCCGTCTGCCCGATGCCGAAGGCGGCTTTAGCTGGGAAAAGACCGATCTGGTCGAGGCCCTGAAAAAAGCGGTGTAAGCCATGCCCAAGACGGATGTTTCCGGCCTTAGCCAACTGGGCAGCGCGGTCGACGCGCCGCAAAGCCCCGAACAGGCTGTCTTGGAAAAAGTGCCCGCCAGCCACGCGGGCACCCTATATGTCGTGCGTTTTACCGCGCCCGAGTTCACCTCGCTTTGCCCGATGACCGGCCAGCCGGACTTCGCGCATATCGTCATTGATTACGTGCCGCGCGACTGGCTGGTCGAAAGCAAGTCGCTGAAGCTGTATCTGCATTCCTTCCGCAACCACGGCGCCTTTCACGAGGATTGCACCATCGACATCGGCAAGCGGCTGGTCGATCTGCTGGACCCGGAATGGCTCCGGATCGGTGCCTATTGGTTTCCGCGCGGCGGCATCCCGATTGACGTGTTCTGGCAAACCGGAACCCCGCCCGAAGGGGTCTGGATCCCGGATCAGGGCGTGGCCCCGTATCGCGGGCGCGGCTAGGCCGATTGCAAGGCCAGCCCGCTTGGGCTAAACGCGCGGCCATGACCCAGGACAACCATCCCTCCGGCGCTCCGTGGCGCAATTTCTATGGCCGGTTTCGCGGCAAGACCATGCGCGACACCCACAAGTCGTTTCTGGAAACCGACCTTGACGCGCTGTCGCCCGGCAAGGTCGATTGGGACGCAAACCCCACGCGCGAGAATATCGACCTGAACGCGCTGTTCGGCGGCAAAGATGTCTGGCTTGAGATCGGCTTTGGCGGTGGCGAGCACATGGTGCATCAGGCCGCGCAGAACCCGGATATCGGCATCATCGGCTGCGAACCTTTCATCAACGGCGTGGCAATGCTGTTGGGCAAGATCCGCGCCGCCGGGGTGGAGAATGTCTCGGTCTATCCGGGCGATGCGCGCAACCTGTTCGATGTGCTGCCCGAGGCCTCGATCTCGCGGGCGTTCCTGCTGTATCCCGACCCGTGGCCAAAGAAACGCCACCACCGTCGCCGGTTCGTCACCCCTGACCATCTTCAGCCGCTGGCGCGGGTTCTGAAACCCGGCGCGATCTTTCGCGTGGCCACCGACATTCCCGATTATGTGCGGCAAACGCTGGAACAGGTGCCGCGCGCCGGGTTCGAATGGCTGGCCGAAGGCCCCGAGGACTGGCGCCAGCCCTGGGGCGACTGGCTGTCGACCCGCTATGAGCAAAAAGCCCTGCGCGAAGACCGCACCCCGCATTACCTGACCTTCCGCCGGCTCTGATCGGCGCGAAAACCCTGTGGACCCGGCCCCGCGCATTGGGTAATTCCGGGGGCAACCTAGCAAAAGGAAGACCCGCATGTCCGGCCATGGTGACCCGATCCCGATGACTGCCCACAGGGGCGGCCCGCTGACTGGCGTGGCCGAGGTGCCGGGCGACAAGTCGATCTCGCACCGGGCGCTGCTTTTGGGCGCGATGGCGGTGGGCGAAACCCGGATCACCGGCCTGCTGGAAGGTCAGGACGTGCTGGACACCGCCAAGGCGATGCGGGCGTTTGGCGCCGATGTGGCGCATCTGGGCCATGGCGAATGGGTGGTCAACGGCGTTGGCGTCGGCGGCTTTGCCGAGCCGGAGGATGTCATCGATTGCGGCAATTCGGGCACCGGCGCGCGGTTGATCATGGGCACGATGGCGACCTCGCCGATCAGCGCCACCTTTACCGGCGACGCCAGCCTGCGTGGCCGCCCGATGGGCCGGATCACCGATCCGCTGGCGCTGTTCGGCACGCGCTCGTATGGCCGCAAGGGCGGGCGCCTGCCGATGACCATCGTCGGCGCTGAAAATCCGGTGCCGGTGCGCTATGTGGTGCCGGTGCCCTCGGCGCAGGTGAAATCGGCGGTGATGCTGGCGGGCCTGAACACGCCCGGCGAAACCGTGGTGATCGAAAAAGAAGCCACCCGCGACCATACTGAACGCATGCTGGCAGGGTTCGGCGCCAAGGTCAGCGTCGAAAACAGCCCCGAAGGCCGGATCATCACCCTGACCGGCCAGCCCGAGTTGAAGCCGCAAACCATCGTCGTGCCGCGCGACCCGTCCTCGGCCGCTTTCCCGGTCTGTGCGGCGCTGATCGTCGAAGGCTCGGACGTTCTGGTGCCGGGCATCGGCCTGAACCCGACCCGCGCCGGGCTGTTCACAACGCTGCAGGAAATGGGCGCCGACCTGACATTCGAGAACCTGCGCGAGGAGGGGGGCGAGCCGGTAGCCGACCTGCACGCCCGGTTCTCGGACAATATGAAGGGCATCGAAGTGCCGCCCGAGCGCGCGCCTTCGATGATCGACGAATACCCGATCCTGTCGGTGGTCGCGGCCTTTGCCACTGGCAAAACCGTGATGCGCGGGGTCAAGGAATTGCGGGTCAAGGAATCCGACCGGATCGACGCGATGGCGCGCGGGCTTGAGGCCTGTGGCGTCACCGTGGAAGAGGATCAGGACACCCTGATCGTGCACGGGCTTGGCGCGGGCGGCATGCCCGGCGGCGCCACGACGCAGGCGCGGCTGGATCACCGGATCGCCATGTCCTTCCTCTGTGCCGGTATGGCCGCGCAACAACCGGTCAGCGTCGATGACGCCGGTCCGATCGCCACCTCGTTCCCGATTTTCGAGCCGCTGATGGAACGCCTCGGCGCCCGTCTGGTCCGGACCCCGGCATGAGCTTTACCGTCGCAATCGACGGCCCCGCCGCTGCCGGTAAAGGCACGATCTCCAAGGCGGTCGCTGCGCATTTCGGCTTTGCCCATCTTGATACCGGCCTACTGTATCGGGCCGTCGGGGCGCGGATGCTGGACGGATTGAACCCCGTTCAAGCCGCCGAAACCCTGACCGCCGAGGACATCAAACGCGATGATCTGCGCACCGCCGATGTGGCGCAAGCCGCCAGCAAGGTTGCGGCCGTGCCCGAAGTGCGCCGCGCGCTGGTCGATTTCCAACGCGCCTTTGCGCTGCGCGCCGGGGGCGCGGTTCTGGACGGGCGCGACATCGGCACGGTGATCTGCCCCGAGGCCGAGGTGAAACTCTATGTCACCGCCAGCGACGAAATCCGCGCCCGGCGCCGGTTTCTGGAGCTGACCGAAAAAGGCCAGACCACGACACTGGAACAGGTGCTGGCCGACCTGCGCGAACGCGATGCCCGCGATCAAAGCCGCGCCACCGCGCCGCTGAAACCCGCTGACGACGCGCTGGTGCTGGACACCTCGGACATGAGCATCGACGCGGCGGTGCAGGCCGCCATCGACGCCATCGCGCGCCGCCGCGGCTAGACCAAAAGGATTGGGGCGCTGCCCCAAACCCCGGGATATTTGAACGAAGAAGAAACACCTGTCTTTTTCTTGGTGAAAATACTCATCCCCGACGCGCCGCAAGGCGCGGAGATTTAGACCTGCGCCGCAGGCGCGCCTTTGTGCGCGGGGCCTTGCGCTTAAGGCCGATCCGCACTATACCGCGCCCGTCGATAAGGCGATCAAAGCCATAGAACAAAAAGACGAGCAGGGTCGGTCATCTCCGGCCCTCTTTGTTTTATGGCCCGTCTGACCAACCCGTTTCGCCGAAGGCGGACATGAATCAAGACCGGCGGAGACAACCGCTCGGCCAGAAAAAACGTTTGAAAAGGAAACCGAGACCACATGGCTCAGAACGTATCTATGGAGGAATTCGAAGCCCTCCTTGCTGAAAGCTTCGAAATTGACACCCCCGATGAGGGCAGTGTTGTCAAAGGCCGCGTCATCGCCATCGAGGCGGGTCAGGCCATCATCGACGTCGGCTACAAAATGGAAGGCCGCGTTGATCTGAAAGAATTTGCCAATCCCGGCGAAGCCCCTGAAATCGCAGTTGGCGACGATGTCGAGGTCTTCCTTGACCGCGTCGAGAACGCCCGTGGCGAAGCGGTCATCAGCCGCGACAAAGCCCGCCGCGAAGAAGCCTGGGACCGTCTGGAAAAAGCCTATGCCGACGAACTGCGCGTCGAAGGCGCGATCTTTGGTCGGGTCAAAGGCGGCTTTACCGTCGATCTGGGCGGCGCTGTTGCGTTCCTGCCCGGCAGCCAAGTTGACGTGCGCCCCGTGCGTGACGCCGGCCCGCTGATGGGTCTGAAACAGCCGTTCCAGATTCTGAAAATGGACCGTCGCCGTGGCAACATCGTCGTGTCGCGCCGCGCCATTCTGGAAGAATCGCGTGCTGAACAGCGTGCCGAAGTCATCGGCAACCTGACCGAGGGTCAGGCTGTTGACGGCGTCGTCAAGAACATCACCGAATACGGCGCTTTCGTCGATCTGGGTGGCGTTGA
>NZ_JBFHDW010000080.1:0-9480 GCF_041584535.1 Actibacterium sp.
AGCAGCCACCGTTGCGCCGCCGATGCCTTGCAGGCACTGGCGGACGGGGCGCAAGCCGATCTGATCCTGACCGATCACCAGATGCCCGGCATGGACGGTCCCGAATTCGCGCTGGCGCTGCGCGAGCGGGGGTTTGACGGTGCGGTGATCCTGCTCAGCTCGAACCCGTCGGCGATCCGCGATGACGCAGCCCGCGCGGCGCTGACCGCTGTGCTTAGCAAGCCGGTGCTGCGGCGCACGCTGTATGACGCAATCGCGCGGCTGCCATCGCGAGGCGCGTCCGGCCCCGTCACCCCACGCCCGATGCGCATTCTGGCGGCCGAGGACAATCGCACCAATCGGCTGGTGTTCGACAAGATGGTTAAGGATCTGAACATCGCGCTTGGCTTTGCCGAGGATGGCGCGCAGGCGGTCGCAGCCTTCGCCGATCAACGTCCCGATCTGATCTTCATGGATATTTCGATGCCCGGAATGGATGGCAAAACCGCCACCCGCGCCATTCGCGAGGCCGAGGCCGCGTCAGGCGCCGCGCCGGTGCCGATCGTGGCGATGACCGCGCATGCGATGCAGGGCGATGCCGAGGATATTCTGGCGGTCGGTCTGGATCATTACCTGACCAAGCCCCTGAAAAAAGAAGCTATTCACGACATGATCCGCCGCTATCTGCCCGACGGGTGCGAGCCGCTATTCAGGGATGAAGTGGCTCAGGCTTCGGGATAATCGCGCAGGAAAACCCAGCGGTCGCCCTCGGACATATCCGGGCGGAACCGATAGCCGCCGGTGTCGAATTCGCGGATCGCGTCCACGTCGGTCAGGCGGTTTTCGACAATGAACCGCGCCATCGCGCCACGGGCTTTCTTGGCGAAAAAGCTGACGATCTTGGCCTCTTCGCCGCGCTGTTCCATGAACACCGGCGTCACCACCCGCAGCTTCAGCGCCGCCGGATCGACCGCGCTGAAATATTCGACCGAGGCACAATTGATCAGGGCCTTGGCCCCAACCTGTTGCGCCGCATCGTTCAGCGCCAGCGCCAGCCGGTCGGCCCAATACTGATATAGGTTGCGGCCCCGGTCCGTGGACAGGTGGCTGCCCATTTCCAGACGATAGGGCTGAATTCCGTCCAGCGGGCGCAGCAGCCCGTAAAGACCCGACAAGATCCGCAAATGCCCCTGCGCCCAGCGCAGCGCGTCGTCATTCAGCGTCGCGGCCTCAAGCCCGGCATAGGTGTCCCCGGCGAAAATATCGACCGCACGATGCAGGGTTCCAAGGTCGGGGTCCGCCTGAAACTGCACAAAACGGCTGGCATTCAGGCGCGCCAGATTGTCGCTGATCTTCATCAGCTTGCGCAGCGCGGGCGCGCCCAGATCCCCGGCCACCCCAGCCAGATAGGTCGCGTCCGAGGCAAAATCCGGCCGCGTTTCGGCCCGGCCCGGACGGGTTTCATCCAGCCGTTTGGCTGGCGACACAACAACCAGCATCATCCCCCCTCGTGCAATACATCAAGAAACGCGGCGCCGAACCGTTCGGCCCGCCGGTCGCCCAGCAGCCGGGTCATCATGTCCAGACTGGCGGGGCGCAATTCCGCCAGCTTGGCCAGTTGCGATGACGAACAGCTTAGCGGCTTTTCCATACCGTCCTCGCCCCGCGCCAGATCGGCCTGCGCCTGCAACAGCCGGTCAAAGACATCGCCCGCGGCACGGCCCGCCAGTTTGCGGCGCATCGGGTGCACCTCATCCGGGGCGCCGCCGGTGATGACCTCAAGAAACGCCGCGCCATAGCGCTCTAGCTTGGTCGCGCCGACGCCGTTGATCCGGGCCATCGCGTCCAGAGTTTCGGGCCGGGTTTCGGCCATTTCGATCAGGGTGCGGTCGTTGAACACCATATAGGCGGGCAGACCGGCCTCTTCGGCAAAGGCGCGGCGGCGGGCCTTGAGCGCCGACAACAGCGGCGCGTCCTCGTCCGAGACCAGCGTTTTCACCACCGGCCCGGCCTTGGCCTTGTGGATCGTGTCGCGGCGCAGGGTGATTTCGGCCTCGCCGCGCAGGATCGGGCGGGCGGCTTCGGTCATGCGCAGGGCGCCGTGGCGTTCGGGGTCGGGGCGGGCCAGATCGTGCCCCATCATCTGCCGGAACACCGCCTGCCAGCCGCGCTTGTCGAATTCGCGCCCGACGCCAAAGGTCGGCAGCATGTCATGGCTGCGGGCGCGCACCTTGTCGGTGTCATTGCCGACCAGAATGTCGATCAGATGCCCGGCGCCGAAACTTTCGCCGGTGCGCAGCATCGCGGACAGCGCCTTGCGCACGGCCTCGGTGGCGTCGAACAGTTCGGGCGGGGTGGTGCACAGATCGCAATTGCCGCAAGGCGCGATTTGTTCACCGAAATAGCCCAACAGGGTCTGCCGGCGACATTGCAGCGCCTCGGCCAGACCCAGCAGCGCGTTCAGGCGGCCATGATCGGCCGAGCGGCGTTCGGGCGGGGCGAGGCTTTCGTCGATCTGGGCGCGGCGCAGGCGGATGTCCTCGGGGCCGAACAGGGTATAGGCCTCGGCCGGGGCGCCATCACGACCGGCGCGGCCGATTTCCTGATAATAGCCCTCGATGGATTTCGGCAGGTCGGCATGGGCGACCCAGCGAATGTCGGGTTTGTCGACGCCCATACCAAAGGCCACGGTGGCGACGACGATCAAGCCGTCCTCGGTCTGGAACAGGGTCTCGACCTCGCGACGTTCAGCCGGGTCCATGCCGCCGTGATAGTGGCGGGCCAGATGGCCGTCGTCGCGCAGCGCCTTGGCAAGGCTTTCGGTCTTGGCGCGGGTGCCGCAATAGACGATGCCGGACTGTCCCTTGCGCGCCGCAGCATAGGCCAGAATCTGACGGCGCGGGGTGTCCTTGACCTCGAACGCCATGTGGATGTTGGGTCGGTCAAAGCCGCGCAGGAAAATCTCGGGCGGTTGGCCGTCGAACAGCCGGGTGACGATCTCGTCCCGGGTTTCGGCGTCAGCGGTGGCGGTGAAGGCCGCAAGCGGCACGTTCAGCGCCCGGCGCAGATCGCCGATGCGCAGGTAATCGGGGCGGAAATCATGACCCCATTGGCTGACGCAATGGGCCTCGTCCACGGCGATCATCGACACGCCGATCCGGCGCAACATGTTCAGCGTGCCACCCGCCGCCAGCCGTTCAGGCGCCATATACAGCAGCTTCAGCTCGCCCGCGTCCAGCGCGCGATACACCGCGTCGGTTTCATCTTCGGTATTACCCGAGGTCAGCGCCCCGGCGGCGACACCCGCCTCGCGCAGCGCCCGCACCTGATCCCGCATCAGCGCGATCAGCGGCGAAATCACCACCGTCACCCCGTCGCGGCACAGCGCGGGCAATTGAAAGCAAAGGGATTTGCCCCCACCCGTCGGCATGATCGCCAGCGCATTGCGCCCGGCCATCACGGCATCGACGATTTCGGCCTGTCCGGGGCGAAACCCGGAAAAGCCAAAGACGGAGGCTAACAGCTCATCTGTGCGCGGCATGGGCCCTGTCGGTTATTGTCTGCTCGGTTTGGCGGACAATCCCATGTCGGGCGCGGGGCGGCAACCCCGTTAGCGCAGGCCGAACAGCGCGGGCAGGAAAATGCTTTGCAGCGCGATCACCACGACAAAGGCCACCAGCGGCGCCAGATCCAGCGGGCCGGTATTCGGCAGCACACGGCGGATCGGCCGATAGATCGGCTCAAGCAGGCGGTTCAACCCGTCCCAAATCTGTGCCACGCCGGGCTGACGCGGGTTCAGCACCTGAAACGACAACAGCCAGCTGAGGATGATATGCGCGATCATCACAAAGTAGACCACGTTCAGGATCAGCTGGAGAAAACGGTAAATCTCATACATTCGGCACCTATCTGCGCAGTGTTTGCCCACAGGTAAGGGCCAAACCCACCGGTGACAACCGGTTTACGTCGCGTTTGTGCTTGACGATCCCCGCGCGGCACGATGAGTCAGCCCCTAAAAGGAGCCCGCGCATGTATCCGTTTTTTCGACTGGCCAAGGAAATGAACAAACACCGCAAGTCCGAGCGGCTGACCTTGGGCGAAACCCATTATTCCCGGCATATCTGCTGGCCGTGGGATCTGGACCTGTGGAACGAGCTGAACAATGGCCGGACGCTGACCCTGTATGATCTGGGGCGCGTGCCGATGCTAAGCCGTCTGGGGATGCGGGTGATCAATAAACAGAACGACTGGGGCCTTGCAGTTGCGGGCAACTCGCTGCGCTATCGCAAGCGGATCAAGGTGTTCGACGTCATCGACATGCGCAGCACTTTGATCGGCTGGGACAACCGGTTTTTCTATGTGCTGCAATCAATGTGGCATGGCGATGTCTGTGCCAATCAGGGCCTGTATCGCATCGCTGCGGCGGGTGCGGAGGGCATCGTGCCGCCGGCGCGGATTGCAGGCTCGCTGGGCTGGGGCGAGACCTCGCCGACGCTGCCCGACTGGGTGCAGGCATGGAGCGCGGCGGAAAATCAGCGCCCGTGGCCGCCCGAACTGTAAAGCCGCGGGTTTCGCTTGCGTGATTCACAATTCGCAGGCCATAACGCCACAAGGGACATAGGGGCGAGGCACGGGATGAATCCGAAAGCCAAACGGCGTATCTGGGGCTGGTATCTGTTCGATTGGGCCTCGCAGCCCTACAACACGCTGCTGCTGACCTTTATCTTCGGCCCCTATGTGAAAGAGCTTGTCGGCTCGGGCACCGAGGCGCAGGCCGCATGGGGTTACGGCGTCGGCTTTGCCGGTCTGATCATCGCCGTGCTGGCGCCGATTTTGGGCGCAATTGCCGACCGATCCGGCGGGCGACGCAAGTTCATCTGGCTGTTTTCGCTGATGTATGTGGTTGGTTCGACCGGGCTGTGGCTGGCTGTGCCCGACGACTTTAATCTGGTGACGATCCTGATTTTCTTCGGCATCGGCCTGATCGGCATGGAATTCGCCACGATCTTTACCAACTCGATGCTGCCCGACCTAGGCACGCGCGAGGAAATCGGCCGGATTTCCGGCAATGGCTGGGCCTTGGGCTATGTCGGCGGGGTGATCGCGCTGGCGCTTATGCTGACACTGTTTCAGGAAAACACCGAGACCGGAAAAACCCTGATCGGGCTGGACCCGGCGTTTGGGCTGGACCCGGCCAGCCGCGAGGGCACCCGCGCCGTCGGGCCGTTCACCGCGATCTGGTATATCGTGTTCATGATACCGTTCTTCCTGTGGGTCCGCGAGCCGCGCAAAGCCGGCACGCTGAGCATTGGTCAGGCCGTGCGCTGTGCGCTGCCTGAACTCAAGGTCACGCTGCGGCACCTGCCCGAAAACCGCAGCCTGTTCGCCTATCTTGGCTCGTCGATGTTTTACCGCGATGCGCTGAACGGCATGTATGCCTTCGGCGGGATCTATGCGGCGGGCACTTTGGGCTGGTCGCCGGTGGATGTCGGCATCTTCGGCATCATCGCCGCGATCACCGGCGCCGTCTTCGCGTGGATCGGCGGCCATGCCGATGACCATTTCGGCCCGAAACCGGTGATTGTCGCCAACGTGCTGGTGCTGACCGCCGTGGCGATTTCAATCGTCTATGTCTCGCGCGAAAGCGTGTTTGGCGTGGCGGTCGACCCTGAATCGGCCCTGCCCGATGTGGCGTTCTACGTGCTGGGCGCGCTGATCGGTGCAGCGGGCGGCGCGCTGCAATCGGCCAGCCGCACGATGATGGTGCGTCAGGCCCTGCCCGGCCGCGAGACCGAAGGCTTTGGCCTGTATGCGCTGGCGGGCAAAGCGACGTCGTTCATCGCGCCGCTGTCCATCGGTCTTGCCACTGATCTGAGCGGATCTCAGCAAGTTGGGATCACTCCGTTGATCGCCCTCTTTATTATTGGCCTGTTCCTGCTACGCTGGGTGAAACCAGACGGCGAACAGGCAAAGGTATGAGCCGCAGATTACTTGTTTCTCTTGTTCTGATCTTTCTTGCGGGCACCGCATCCGCGGCCGAACAGAAGGCGAATAAGCTGTTCGGCGCGATGGCCGTGGCGTCAAAGCAACAGCCTCAGCCGATCGGAACCTATGCCAAGGGCTGTGGCGCTGGTCTGGTGCAATTGCCGGAAACCGGGCCGACCTGGCAGGCCATGCGCCTGAGCCGGAACCGCAATTGGGGCCACCCGGACATGATCGCCTTTATCCAAAGGCTCAGCCAGCAGGCGACCCAATTCGGCTGGGCCGGGCTTTATGTCGGCGATATCAGCCAGCCGCGCGGCGGACCGATGAGCAGCGGTCACAGTTCGCATCAAATCGGGCTGGATGCCGATATCTGGATGTTGCCGCCCAAGCGTCTGAACCTGTCCCGAACCGAGCGCGAGAATATCAGCTCGCTGAACCTGCGCAGCGACGACCAGCGCAGCGTGAACGACAATTACACCCGCGCCCATTACGAAATTCTGAAGGCTGCCGCGTTAGACCCGGCGGTAGACCGGATTTTCGTCACCGCCCCGGTCAAGATCGAGATGTGCAAGACCGCACAGCGCGCGGACAAGGCGTGGCTGCAAAAGATCCGGCCGCTTTATGGCCATAACACGCATTTTCATGTGCGCCTGAAATGCCCCGAAGGCGTGACCACCTGTGCCACCCAGCGCCCGACCGTGGACGAATTGTCAAAAGGCGGCGATGGCTGTGACGAAACGCTGAACTGGTGGGTCACCGAATACCTTGCCCCGCCGAAGCCAGCACCAAAACCGGCCAAGCCCGCCCCGAAAAAACGCGGCGCGCGCGATTACACCATGGCCGATCTGCCCAGCCAATGCGCGCGGGTGCTGGCGGCGCAATAACCGTCGGGCTTGATTTCACCCCGAGTCAGGAGTAGAGGAGCGCGTCCGCCACACGGGTGGGCCAAGTCTCCGCAACCTTGACAAAACGGATCACAAAATGAACCGCGGACTAATTCTTGGCGTTATCGCCATGGCTGCCATTGTGGTGGCCGCAAACATTCTGGTGCAATTCCTGTTCGGCAACTGGCTGACCTGGGGCGCCTTTACCTATCCTTTCACCTTCCTTGTCACCGATGTCATGAACCGGGTTTACGGCGCCAAAGCGGCCCGTCGCGTGGTTTTGGCCGGTTTCGCGGTCGGCATCCTGTGCTCGTTCATCGGCACCCAGATCATGGGCGAATTCGGCCCTCTGGTGACACTGCGCATCGCGCTGGGGTCGGGCACGGCCTTCCTGATCGCACAGCTGCTGGACGTCTCGGTGTTCAACCGCTTTCGTGACAGCGCATGGTGGCGGGCGCCGCTGGCCTCGACCTTGGTCGGCTCGTCGGTCGATACCGCGATCTTCTTTACTATCGCGTTTTCCGCCAGCCTGAGCTTTATCGAGCCGGTCAACGATGTCTCTTGGGCCGGGGAAATCCTGCCGATGATCGGCTTTGGGCCGCTGGTGCCGCTGTGGGTATCGCTGGCCGCCGCCGATTGGCTGGTCAAGCTGTCGCTTGCTTTGGTCGCACTTGTGCCATTTCGCCTAATTGTTGGGCGCATGGTGGCACGGGTGGCGTAAAAAGTTTTGACAAACACTAAATATATGGCACCCTACCTCTAACGGCAGCAGCAGAAAGGAGGTGGTCCAGTGTCTAGAGTGATGTTGGAGAGAGGGATCAGAACAGTCAGGGGGGCCGTGGTCTGACAGCAACCTGACGGACCGAACACCTCGGATTGGGCATGGCTCTAACTGGACCATCTCCCAAAGATCTCGAAGGGCTGCCTGATCTGGGCGGCCCTTTTCCTTTGCCCGATTTGCGATACAGTCGCCCCATTCACCACCGGAACAAGCGCGCCATGCTGCGGATCAACGATCAGATCGTCATTCAGGACTGGGAGCTGACCGAACAGTTCACCCGCGCCAGCGGACCCGGCGGGCAGAATGTGAACAAGGTCTCGACCGCCGTCGATCTGCGGTTCGAGGCCGGGCGCTCGCCCGCGCTCAGCGATGCGGTCAAGCGGCGGCTGAAACGTCTGGCCGGGCGGCGCTGGACCAAGGACGACGCGATCCTGATCCAGTGCGACGAAACCCGCCATCAGGCCCGCAACCGCGAAATCGCCCGCGAGCGGCTGGCCGAACTGATCCGCGCCGCGCTGGTCACGCCGAAACGGCGGGTGCCGACAAAGCCGACCAAGGGCTCGATCCGGCGGCGGCTTGAGGCGAAAAAGGCGCGGGGCGAGGTCAAGGCGTTGCGCGGCAAGATCGACGATTGACCGCCCTGCGCAGGGCTTGCAGGCGCCCCGGTTTGCGGCGTAAGACAGCGCCCATGTTTACAGTCGCTGCGCTTTATCACTTCACCCGCTTTGAAAATCCCGCCGCCTTGGTCGGGGGTCTGTTGGCTGTTGCCCAAAAGGGTGGCGTCATGGGGTCTTTGCTATTGGCGAACGAGGGCATCAACGGCACCATCGCTGGCCCGCGCGCCGGGATCGACGCGGTTCTGGCGCATATTCGCGCCCTGCCCGGCTGTCATGATTTCGAGTGGAAGGAAAGCACCGCCCGCGAAATGCCGTTCGGCCGGATGAAGGTGCGGCTGAAGCGCGAGATCGTGACGATGGGCCAGCCCGATGTCGATCCGCGCGCCCGCGTCGGCCATTACTGCGACCCGGCGGAATGGAACGATCTGATCCAGCAGCCCGACGTCGCGGTGATCGACACCCGCAACGATTACGAGGTGCAGATCGGCACATTCGAAGGCGCGATCGACCCCGGCACCAAATCCTTCCGCGAATTCCCCGCGTGGTGGGAAGAGAACAAGCACCGCTTTCACAACAAGCGCATCGCCATGTTCTGCACCGGCGGCATCCGCTGCGAGAAATCGACGAATTTCCTGCTGGGTCAGGGGATAGATGACGTGTTCCACCTGAAAGGCGGCATCCTGCGCTATCTCGAAGACATGCCGCAGGATCAAAGCCTGTGGAACGGCGAATGCTTTGTGTTTGATGAGCGCGTCTCGGTCGGTCACGGGCTGGTCGAAGGTCCGCACAGCCTGTGCCGTGCCTGCCGCCGCCCGCTGTTCCCCGAGGATCTGAAGCGCCCGGAATACGAGGAAGGCGTCAGTTGCCACCAGTGCATCGACGAACATGACGACGCCCGCAAGGAACGGTTCCGCGAACGCCAGCGCCAGATCACTCTGGCCAAGGCGCGGGGCGAACGTCACATCGGCGCGGTCCTGGTCAAAGACTGAAGCCCGCGAACCCGCGATTCAGCACCACCGCCCCAGTCGCTGATCTGGCGCGAAAAGCGACGCCGTTCGGCTGGGTCCATAGATCGACCGTCAGCGCATCCCCTGCAAAAACCGGGGCCGAGAACCGCGCCTCAAGCTGGGTCAGATCGCCGCCGGTATGACCGGCAATCACCCGCGCCACATGGCCCAGCGTGCACAGCCCATGCAGCAAGGGCCGATCAAAGCCTGCGGCGCGGGCGACCTTG
>NZ_JBFHDW010000081.1:0-9444 GCF_041584535.1 Actibacterium sp.
GACCGGCCGCGTGGTCGCCGCCAGCGATCGCGGCCGCATCGGCACAAACATGCGCAATATCCATGCTTTCGTGAACGCGCTGCGCTCGGATGACACGATTTTCACCACCGAGCGTAATGACGAGGGCGCGTTCCAGTTCACCTATTCGCGCAAGATCACCAGCGACCGTCAGGCCGTCGGCGTGATTGTCGTGGCCGTCGATCTGGCCAAGCTGGAACGCAGCTGGGCCGGGATTTCCGACGCGGTTCTGGTGACTGACAGCACCGGCCAGATCATTCTGGCAACCGAACCGCGCTGGCGCGGGCTGACCCTGGACGAAGCCCTTGCAGCGCGCTCGGCCCCGACGGCGGTGGAACGGGCGCTGAAGGCCACGACCGATTGGGCCGCGCTGCCGCCCGACGCCTATCTGTCGGGCGAGGCGGTGATGCGCAACGAGGCGCGGATTCCGTTTCAGGGCTGGAAGCTGACCAGTTTCACCACCTATGCCTCGATCCGCGAGCGGGTGAACGGCGTTCTGGCGCTGGAGATCATGGGTTTTGCCATTCTTCTGGCGTTGGGGTTCTACCTGTCGTCACGGCGGGCGCAGTTGCAGACCGTGGTGTTCCAGCGCGAGTCGGCAGAACTTCGCGCACTGAACGCCCGGCTGCAGCGGGAAATTGCCGAACGCGAGAAGGCCGAAAAGAACCTTGAGGTCGCGGAACAGACGTTGGCGCAAAGCTCGAAACTGGCGGCCTTGGGCGAAATGTCGGCCGCTGTCAGCCATGAACTGAACCAGCCGCTGGCGGCAATGAAAACCTATCTGGCCGGGGCGCGGCTGTTGCTGCAACGCAAGCGCGCCGATGAAACGCTGGCCTCGTTCCAGCGCATCGACGATCTGATCGACCGCATGGGCGCCATCACCCGGCAATTGAAATCCTATGCGCGCAAATCGACGGGAGGCTTTGAACCCGTTGATTTCAAAGCATGTTTGTCGGCCTCTCTGGCGATGATGGAACCGCAGTTGAAGCAGCGCAAGGTGACGATCACCCGCACCTTGCCGCAAGGGCCGGTGCGGGTCATGGCCGACCGGGTGCGGCTGGAGCAGGTGATCATCAACCTGCTGCGCAACGCGCTGGACGCCACCAAGCAAACCCCTGACGCCCAGATCGACCTGATCCTCAGCGCTGGCGAGACCGCCACCCTGACCGTGCGCGACAACGGCCTTGGCATCGACGATCTGGATGCCCTGTTCGAGCCATTCTACACCACCAAATCCCCCGGCGACGGGGTTGGGCTGGGCCTTGCCATTTCCTCGGGGATCGTGAACGACCTTGGGGGGCGGCTGACCGCGCGAAACGGGCGCGGCGGCGGTGCGGTATTTGAGGTGCAGCTTCCAATTCTCGAAGAAGGGGCAGAAGCTGCCGAGTAGCAAGGACGGAGACTGCCGATGAACCGGGGCATCAAGATTGCGATTGTCGACGACGAACAGGACATGCGCCAGTCGATCAGCCAATGGCTGGCTCTGTCGGGCTTTGACACCGAAACCTTTGGCTCGGCCGAAGAGGCGCTGAAACAGATCGGCTCGGATTATCCGGGCATCGTGGTCAGCGACATCCGTATGCCGGGCATGGATGGCATGGCTTTCCTTAAAAAGCTGATGAGTCAGGACAGCAGCCTGCCGGTGATCATGATCACCGGCCATGGCGATGTGCCGATGGCGGTCGAGGCGATGCGGGTCGGCGCCTATGATTTCCTTGAAAAGCCGTTCAATCCCGACCGGATGACCGAGCTGGCCAAACGCGCCGCTCAGGCGCGGCGGCTGACGCTGGACAACCGCGCGCTGCGGCGCGAATTGTCGGACGGCACGGTTCTGATGAAAAAGCTGATCGGCAGCTCGCCGGTGATGGACCGGCTGCGCGAGGATATTCTCGATCTGGGGCAGGCCGATGGCCACGTTCTGATCGACGGCGAGACCGGCACCGGCAAGACGCTGGTCGCCCATGCGCTGCACGCGGTCGGCCCGCGCGCCGGGCGCAAATTCGTGCAGGTTTCCTGTGCGGCTTATACCGAGGAAAACCTGTCCTCGCGGCTTTTTGGCCCGATGACCGAAGGCGGCAGCCTGCCGCTGGTCGAAGAGGCGCGCGGCGGCACCTTATGTCTTGAGGATATCGAGGCGCTGCCGCAATCGCTGCAGGCGCGGCTTTTGACCTTTATCAACGAACAGGGCACCCCGGCGGAAACCCGGATTATCGCGGTCAGCAACCTGCAGGAACAAGGCAAGACCTGCGAAGACATGCTGCGCCCCGATCTGTATTACCGGCTGGCAGCGATGAAGATCACCCTGCCGCCGCTGCGCGCGCGGGGCGAGGATATCCTGACCCTGTTCACCCGCCTGTCCGAACAATACGCCGAGGAATACGGTTGTGACGCGCCGCAGGTCAGCGCCCAAGAGGCGGCGCAATTGTTGCAGGCGCCGTGGCCCGGCAATGTGCGGCAATTGATCAACGTCGCCGAACGCGCGGTGCTGCAATCGCGGCGCGGCTCGGGCACGATCGCCAGCTTGCTGATGTCGGACGATGACGAAATGCAGCCGGTGATGACCACCGAGGGCAAGCCGCTGAAGGAATATGTCGAGGCGTTTGAGCGCATGTTGATCGACAACACCATGCGGCGGCACAAGGGCTCGATCGTGGCGGTGATGGACGAGTTGTGCCTGCCGCGCCGGACGTTGAACGAAAAGATGGCCAAATACGGTCTCAGCCGCTCGGATTATCTGTAAGCCACGCAGGCCCGTTGACGCCGATGCGCGGGCGGGATAGCTGGCGCATATGGCACGCGCACCTCTGTTACAGCTTTCCGACATCTCGCTGACTTTCGGCGGCGAGCCGGTATTTTCAGGCCTTGATCTGGTGGTTCAACCCGGCGACCGGGTGGCGCTGGTCGGGCGCAACGGCTCGGGCAAATCGACCCTGATGAAGGTCATGGCCGGGCTGGTCGAACCCGATTCCGGCAGCCGCGTCGTGCCGCCCGGCGTTAGCGTCGGCTATATGGAACAGCACCCCGATCTGACCGGTTTCGCCACGCTGGGCGATTTCGCCGCCAGCACGCTGGACCCGTCTGAATCCTATCGCGTGGCGATGGTGGCCGAGGGGCTGAAATTCGATCCCTCGACCCCGGTTGAGACCGCCAGTGGCGGTGAACGCCGCCGCGCCGCGCTGGCCAAGCTGCTGGCCGAGGCGCCGGGGCTGATGCTGCTGGATGAACCGACCAACCATCTGGACATTCAGGCGATCCGCTGGCTTGAGGATCAGCTCAAGACCACCCGCGCCGCCTTTGTCCTGATCAGCCACGACCGCGCCTTCCTGCGGGCGCTGACCCGCGCGACCCTGTGGATCGACCGTGGCGCGGTGCGGCGTCAGGAAAAGGGCTTTGAGGCCTTTGAGGAATGGCGCGACAAGATCTGGGACGAAGAGGACGACGCCCGCCACAAGCTGGATCGCAAGATCAAATCCGAGGCCCGCTGGGCGGTCGAAGGCATCAGCGCCCGCCGCAAGCGCAATCAGGGCCGGGTGCGGGCCTTGCAGGGGCTGCGTCAGGATCGCGCCAACATGATCCGTCGTCAGGGCTCGGCCGAGATGGTGCTGGAAAGCGGCCAGAAGTCCGGCAAGAAGGTGATCGAAGCCCGCGAGATCAGCAAATCCTTTGACGGCAAGGTGATCCTGAAACCGTTCTCGCTGCGGGTGATGCGCGGCGACCGCGTGGCCTTTGTCGGCCCCAACGGTGCGGGCAAGACCACGCTGCTGAAGATGCTGACAGGCGAAATCGCCCCTGACAGTGGCACGGTTGATCTGGGCACCAATCTGGAACTGGCGGTGTTCGATCAGAACCGTTCAAAGCTGAACCCGGACCTCAGCCTTTGGGAAAGCCTGACGGGTGATCCGGAAATGCGGGTCTCGGGCAAGGCCGATCAGGTTCTGGTGCGCGGTCAACCCCGGCATGTGGTTGGATACCTTAAGGATTTTCTGTTCGACGAACGTCAGGCCCGCGCGCCGGTGCGGTCGCTGTCGGGTGGCGAAAAGGCCCGGTTGCTGCTGGCCAAGATCATGGCGCGCGAAAGCAATGTTCTGGTGTTGGACGAACCGACCAACGATCTGGACGTGGAAACGCTGGACCTGTTGCAGGAATTGCTGGGCGACTATGACGGCACGGTTTTGCTGGTCAGCCATGATCGCGATTTTCTGGACCGCGTCGCCAGCACCACCATCGCGATGGAGGGCGACGGCCGCGCCACGGTCTATGCCGGTGGCTGGTCGGATTATCAGGCCCAGCGTCCCGGCGACGACGTGGTGCGCGCCCCGGCTGATAAACCGGCCGCTGCCGCCACCCCGGCCAAGCCCACCGCGAAAAAGTCGAACGCCGGTTTGACCTATACCGAACAGCACCGTCTGGATAAGCTGCCCGATATCATTGCCCGGCTTGAGGCCGAAATCGGCAAGCTTGAGGAGTTCCTCGGCGATCCCGATCTCTTTAGCCGCGAACCGGCAAAATTCAACAAGGCCAGCGCGGCGCTGGTCGAACGGCAAGATGCACTGGCCAGCGCTGAAGAAGAATGGCTGATGCTGGAAGAAAAAGCGGCGGGCTAGGCCTCCGCGAAAGGGGGGACTATGGCCGGACCGTTGACAGGGCTGAGGATCGTCGAAATCGCCGGTCTGGGACCAACCCCGTTTACCGCGATGCTGCTGGCCGACATGGGGGCCGAGGTGATCCGGATTGAACGCCCCGGCAACACGCATCTCTTGGGGCTGGATTATGACATCCTGAACCGGGGCAGGGGCTTTGTGCAGCTTGACCTGAAATCCGAGACCGGGCGCGACACCGTGCTGCGGCTGCTGGCGCAGGCTGACGGGTTGATCGAAGGCATGCGCCCCGGCGTGATCGAGCGGCTGGGCCTGGGCCCTGATGCCGCGCTGGCAGTGAACCCGGCGCTGGTCTATGGCCGGATGACCGGCTGGGGGCAAGACGGGCCGCTGGCCAATGCCGCCGGGCATGACATCAACTATATCGCCCTCAGCGGCGCGTTACATGCGATCGGGGCCGAGGCGCCGGTGCCGCCGTTGAACCTGCTGGGCGATTTCGGCGGTGGCGGCATGTATCTGGGCTTTGGCATGGTCTGCGCCTTGTTCGAGGCCCAACGCAGCGGCCGCGGTCAGGTGATCGACGCCGCGATCACCGATGGCACCGCGCATCTGATGGCGATGATCTATGCGATGCGGCAGGGCGGGCAATGGCACGACCGGCGGCAAGCGAATATTCTGGACGGGGCCGCGCCCTATTACGGCACCTATCAATGCGCTTGCGGCGGCTATGTCGCCATCGGCGCGATCGAGCCGCAATTCTATGCCGAACTGCTGCGCCTGCTCGACCTTGACCCGGCCGATCTGCCGGATCGCGGCGATCAGGACAACTGGCCGCTGCTGCGCGCCCGGTTTGCGGCGCGGTTCCTGACCAGAACCCGCGATCAATGGAGCGCGATCATGGAAGGGACAGATGCTTGTTTCGCCCCGGTTCTGGCGATTGATGAGGCCGCCGCGCATCCGCACAACCGGGCGCGGGCGGCCTTTGTCACCATCGACGGGCATGAACAGCCCGCACCGGCCCCGCGTCTCAGCCGCACGCCGGGGCAGGTGCGCCCCAGCAGCCAGACCGAACCGGTCAATCTGGATGACGTGCTGGCGCGCTGGCAGGCCTGAGCGTGGTTATTGCATCCTGAGTGCGCCATCCAACCGGATGGTTTCGCCGTTCAGATAGCCACATCCGACGATGAACCCGGCCAGCGCCGCATATTCCGCCGGATCGCCCAGCCGCTTGGGGCAGGTCACGTCGGCGGCAAGGCCGTTCATGATCTCTTCGCCCAGACCGACCAGCATCGGCGTCATGAAAATGCCCGGCGCGATGGCCATGCAGCGAATGCCAAGGTTGGCCAGATCGCGGGCGATCGGCAGGCTCATCCCGGCAATCCCGGCTTTCGAGCCGGCATAGGCCGCCTGACCCTTTTGCCCGTCAAACGCCGCGACCGAGGCGGTGTTGATGATCACGCCGCGCTCGTTGCCGGCGTCGGGGTCGTTCTTGGCCATCTCGGCGGCGGCCAGCCGCAGGATGTTGAAGCTGCCGATCAGGTTGATGTCGATGGTGCGGCGAAAGGCGGCCAGATCATGCGGGCCATCGCGGCCGACGGTCTTTTCGCCCGTGGCGATCCCGGCGCAGTTGACGCAGACGGTGATACCGCCCATCGCGGCGCTGGCGGCCGAAACCGCGGCGCGGGCCGAGGCATCGTCGGTCACATCGACCTCTTGAAACCCGGCGCCGATTTCCGCAGCGACCGCGGTGCCACGGGCGACATCGCGGTCCAGAATCGTGACCTGAGCCCCGGCGGCACGAAAGGCGCGGGCGGTGGCCTCGCCCAACCCCGAGGCGGCGCCGGTGACGATCGCTTTTGCACTGCTCAGTTGCATTCTCTGTCCCTTCTGAATGATTTGTGGTCATTTAGACCGGGCCAAAGTCGGCTGTCCAGTCTGACGCGCTACCAGCGGCCCGAGGCACCACCGCCCGACGAATGCCCGCCGCCCGAGGACGAGGATGATCTTGAGACCCGGCCAATCGTGTAGGGCACCGTGTCACGATGGCCGCAGGACCGGCATTCGGTGACGCGCAGACCGCTGCCCTTGGTTGTGGTGGTCGCGGCGGTGGTGACATCGCGGTGCCGGTGCAGATCGCGCCGCCCGCATTCGGGGCAGGGCCGCAGCCGCACCGACCAATCCGCCAGCCGTTGGCGCAGCATCAACAGCGCCATGCTCAGAAACGCCAGATAGACCGGCCAGTTGCCATTGCCTTCCGGTTCTGGGGCCGGGGCATTGGCGGCATAAGGCCGGGCGATGTCGCGGATCATTGTGCGGGTGCCGGCCTCGATCCCGTCGGCGTAATGGTCATCGCGGAAATAGGGCAGGACGTTCGAATTGATCACCTCTTGCGCGGCGGCGTTCCAGTCGGCGCCATAGCCATCGGCCAGCTCGATCCGCATTTCGCGGTCCTGAACGGCGACATAGAACAGCATGCCGTCATCGCGCGGGGCACCGATGCGCCATGTGTTGAACAGATCGGTGGCAAAGGCCTCCATCGTTGGGGCCGGGGCATAGGCGGCGCGGCTGTCGATGGTCAGCACCAGCGCGGTGATCCCGGTCTCGTCCTGCAATTGTGTCAGCGCCTCGTTGACGCGGGCTTCGGCCTCGGGCGGCAAGAGATCGGCCAGATCGGTGACCAGCAGCGGGCCGAGGGCCGGGTAATCAGGGCTTTGGGCAAGCGCGGCGGGGCCGGTGACGGCACAGGTCAACAGCAAGGGGATTGCCAGCAGGGAACGGGTCAAACGGCGCATGTGTCAATGCAAAGGCTTCTGCGAACGTGACGCAAGGGGAAAACGCGGGCAAGGGGTGCGATCACAGTTGCGCGATTGGCCGCACGGGGCGCGACAGAGGCTGGAATCCGCCGAGTCTTTTCCGCAAAAACCGGCAAAAACGGCCATGTTTGGCCGATGTTCGCCCCCTTTGCGTGCCGATCTTGCACAGGCGCCTGGTCGGGCCTTGATATCATATGTCGCCCGATCGTCCGAGCAGACTGACGATTGGTGTGCGTCACGAATGGCTTATTTATGGAGCTGATAAAATGAAAAAACTGATCCCCCTTGCCGCCTGTATGCTGGCCACTGGCCCGGCGTTGGCCGGTTCGATCACGCCCGCGCCTTCTGATCCGGTCGTGGCAGCGCCCGCACCGGTCTATACCGCGTCGAATGACTGGACCGGCGGTTATGTCGGTGCGCAACTGGGCTTTGGCTCGTTCGAGGCACCGGGTGTCGCGCTGAGCGGCGACGGCTTTTTGGGCGGCGTCCATGGCGGGTATAATTACGACTTTGGCAATTATGTCGTGGGGGGTGAGCTGTCGTATGACACTGCCGATATCAGCATGGGCGCCGGCACGGTCTCGGACGCGGTGCGGCTGAAGCTGCGGGCCGGGGTCGATCTGGGCAATACGTTGATCTACGGCACCGCCGGGGCCTCGCGCATCAACGCCAATCTTGGGGGCGGCTCGGCCTGGGATACCGGCTATTTCGTCGGTGCCGGGATGGAATACATGATGACGGACAGTGTCTCGGTCGGGGGCGAGATTCTGTATGACCAGATCGACAATTTCGCGGGGTCTGGCAGCGATCTGCGCGGCCCGTCGATTGCTGCGCGGGTGTCGTTCCACTTTTAACCCCGGACCCATGGGGTTTGTCGGGCGGGCCAGTGGTCCGCCCGATTTCGTGTTGATGCCTCTTGGCAGCGCCCGTCCGGCCTGATATGCCGCTGGCATGACCACTTGCACCATCATTATTTGCCGCTGCATTACCTGCTGACATTGTCAGGCGGGCCGGTCTCTTTTCAGTCACATGCGAAGTTGCTAAAGCCCGCCGGGGAACCGCGCGCGAAGGACTTGTTATGACCGAGATCAGGCTGCACAACACCAAGACCCGCAAGAAAGAGGTCTTTACGCCCATCGACCCGGGCAACGTGCGTATGTATGTCTGCGGGCCGACAGTCTATGACCGCGCGCATCTGGGCAATGCGCGCCCCGTGGTGGTGTTCGACGTGCTGTATCGGCTGCTGCGCCATGTTTATGGGCCGGATCACGTCACCTATGTGCGCAATTTCACCGACGTCGATGACAAGATCAACGCGCGGGCGTTAGAGTACGTCGGCGCGGGCGGTGATGTGAATGCCGAGATCAAGCGCATCACCGAAATGACCACCCAGTGGTTCCTTGACGACATGCATGCTTTGGGCGCGCTGGACCCGAACCAGATGCCGCGCGCCACGGCCTATATCCCGCAGATGATCGAAATGATCGAAAAGCTGGTCGCGGACGGGTTCGCCTATGCCAAGGACGGCCATGTGCTGTTCCGGGTGCGTGAATATGCCAAATATGGCGCGCTGTCGGGGCGTTCGGTCGATGACATGATCGCCGGGGCGCGGGTTGAGATCGCGCCTTATAAAGAAGACCCGATGGATTTTGTGCTGTGGAAGCCCTCTACCGATGATCTGCCGGGCTGGGACAGCCCGTGGGGCCGCGGGCGTCCGGGTTGGCATATCGAATGCTCGGCCATGTCCTATGCCCTGCTGGGCGCGTCGTTCGACATCCACGGCGGCGGCAACGACCTGATGTTTCCGCACCACGAAAATGAAATCGCGCAAAGCCGCTGCGCCCACGAGGGCGGAGGCTTTGCAAAATACTGGCTACATAACGAGATGCTGCAGGTCGAGGGTAAGAAGATGTCCAAGAGCCTTGGCAATTTCTTCACCGTGCACGACCTACTGGACCAAGGCATTCCGGGTGAAGTGATCCGGTTCGTGTTCCTGTCGACGCATTACCGCAAGC
>NZ_JBFHDW010000082.1:0-9385 GCF_041584535.1 Actibacterium sp.
AGTTGTTTTGGCGCAATCTCTGGAAGCCTTGGGGCGTCGTCTTGTTGTGGAATTTCGGCAAGATTCCCGTCCGTTGGCACGGACTGCGAGACGCCCTGAAATTGCGGAGCGCCGGACCCGGGCGCAAGCGCTGCGGTCGGCGTTTGAGGCCTTGCGGTGACGGCCTGCAATGGGGCGGATTGGGGCACCGAGGGGCGGGCTTTGTCAGTCTGAAGGTGTGTCATTGCCGGCATCGGGCGCTCAATCGCTTGCCGAGAAACGTCGATCGGGTCGTGTGGGGCCGAAGCCATCGCAGCCTCGCTTACCCGCAAAGCGGTATCCGGGGGCGTGGTTTGCATCGGAACTGGTCGATTCTCGGGCCGCGCGGTTGGCTGGGTTTCCTGCGGCGCGGAAATAACTTGTCGCCCGGCACTGCGCGTGGCGTCGGGATTGACGGGATCAATTGGAGGCACCGATTGCGGGCGCTTCTGTGCGGACGCCGGAGATGACGCCCCTTTCAGTGGCTTCGGCGCGGCGACGTCTTGCGTGACATCACTGTCAGGGATTGGGCGGATCCGCAGAAGCGGAGCGTCGGTTGGCGCGATCCAAGTCAGGGGATGCGGCTGAACCTGAGCTGGGTCTGAGAACGGATTCGGGGCCGATACGTTAGGGTTTTCGGTTTTGATAATTTCACCAACCGACTTTCCCGCGACGACCTCTGCTTGTGTTTCGATGGCGGGTAGACAGGAACCCGGCACGACCTGCGGCTGTGCCGAAACATCCGGAACCGCGAGGCGATCCAGCGAAACGATATCCTCGGGCGGTTCGTCCTCGTCGCCCACTTTGACCATAGGCTTCAACGCAACGTCAGCTGTTCGGGCGTCGTCATTTTCCCCGACAGCCGGAACCGAAATTTCCGGCAGGCGCGCCGCGGGGATCACCCGCGCGGGTAAAGCCGCGCCCTTCACCGCTATGGGCGAAGCTGGCGGTATCCCCTGCCCGGCCTCCCCCGTCTGAAGCAGAAAGGCCCCAAATGATCCGGCGAAATCGCCCTGCGCAACAGGCGTATCGACCGGCGCCTCGCCCTGTGCCGGGGGCATCCCTGAAAGAGGTAAGTGTATCAGCTGCATGTCCGGCCTTCTGACTCGGGGGGTTCAGGGCCAATTTGCAGGGTCCGAGTTACCAATTCTTTACTGCCCGTCCGGCATAAATGGGAAAACGAGTCGAAATTTAGGGAAATCACCGTGACCGAAATTACCGCCCACCGCCCGACCGCCCCGATTTCGCGCGATCAGCAATTGCGCCGCGTCGCGCAGGATCTTGAGGCGACGTTCCTGTCGGAAATGCTGAAATCGGCGGGGTTTGGCGAAAGCCGAACGGCCTTTGGCGGCGGTGCGGGCGAGGATCAGTTCGGATCTTTCCTGCGTGACGCTCAGGTGAAAAACATGGTGGCAACCGGCGGAATCGGCTTGGCCGAGCACCTGTTCGAAGCCCTGAAGGAGCGCGCCGATGGCAACTAGCGCTGCGGACAAGATGCGGCAGATTCTTGAGCAGGAACATGTCGCCCTGCGGGGCGGGCAACTGGCGGAGATGCCACGCCTGATCGCAGCCAAGGAACAGGCCGCGAAACTGCTGGCCAGCGCGCCGCAGATCGCCCCGGCCGAGGCCGAAATACTGCGCAACCTTGCGGCCCGGAACGCCGGATTGTTGACCGCTGTCATGTCGGGGATGCAGGCTGGGCTGGCACGCCTGAACATGGTGAAAAACGGCACATCGGCAGCCCTGAACACCTATGACCGGCATGGCGTCCGCCATAGCTTTGGCGCGGCGGGCAACAGCGTCGAACGACGCGCGTAACATTTGCCTCAAATCCAACATTTATCGACGGACGGCTTTAGCGACTTCTTAGGGTTTGCGACCGAACCTCGCCCTTGCATTCCAGAGGGGATGGCGCGGCGGCGCATCACTGTGCTCCGCATGGGTGAAACACCGTTCCGGCTGCAACCGCAGCTCTTTTTCGGGCGCAAAGCGTCCACACACTAAAGGAACCAGAGAATGTCCAGTATTCTGACCAACACCAGCGCGATGGTCGCCCTGCAAACGCTGAAGGGTATCAACGCCAACCTGACCAAGACCCAGGATGAAATCGCCACCGGCAAATCGGTGGCTTCGGCCAAGGATAACTCGGCCGTCTGGGCGATTTCCAAGGTGATGGAGGCCGATGTGAACGGCTTCAAGGCGATCTCGGAAAGCCTGTCGCTGGGGGAATCGACGGTGGCCGTGGCCCGGCAAGCGTCCGAGACCGTCACTGAACTGCTGACGGACATCAAAGGCAAGATCGTCGCGGCTCAGGAAAGCAATGTTGACCGCGCCAAGATCCAGACCGACATCAACGCCCTGCGCGATCAGATCACCTCGGTGGTCGGCGCTGCGCAATTCAATGGTTTGAACCTTGTTTCGGGCACCGATGACGTTGATATCCTATCGTCGCTGGACCGCGCCAGCGATGGCACGGTGTCGGCCAGCAACATCACGGTTCAGCGTCAGGATCTGACCAGCTCGGCCGGGACGCTGGGCACGGGCACCGACCTGTCCGCCAACGCCACGCTCAGCGCCGCTACGGCCACGAATACCGGCAACTCGGTGACGCTGACCATTGCAACCGACGCCGATGTCAGCGCCGATGCCTTCGAAATCAACGTCGGCGGCGCGACGCTGTCCTTTGCGGCGGGTGAAATCACCGGCGATCAGGATGCGGCGGCGACGGCGATCAACAACGCGATCAACGCGTTGGGGCTGGTCGGTATCGAGGCCAGCGTTTCGACCAATGTCGTCACCATCGCGTCGACCCGGGCCTTCGAAGATGTCGCCGTGTCCGCAACCAAGAACGGCGGCGCGACCGGGGTCACGCTGTCCGACACCACGATCGCGGAACGGGCTGAAACGCTGACCTTCTCGGCGTCGGCCACGGTGTCCGAAGGCGACGGCTATCAGATGACGGTCGGCGGCACCGCCTACACCTATGTTGCGGGCAAGGGCGAGACGTTTGAAGACGTGGCGCGCGGTCTGAAAGCGGCGATCGATGGCGGCGGCAATGCCGATATCACCACCACTGTCACACAGAACGCCTCGGACCAGTGGGTTCTGAAAATCGACAATAATGGTGCCTCCAGCGTGTCGCTGGCCCGCGCCGGGGCCGAGGATGGGACCGCTTCGGGTGGCCTGTTCGGGCTTGGCGGCATTGACGTGACCACCAACGCCGGGGCCGAAGCCGCGCTGGGCAACATTGAAACCCTGATCGACAATGCAATCGATGCCGCCTCTGCCTTCGGCTCGGCCGAGGGCCGGATCGAAACCCAAAGCAACTTTATCGGCAAGCTGACCGATGCGTTGCAAGTTGGGATCGGCTCGCTTGTCGACGCCGATATGGAGGCGGCCTCGGCCCGCCTGCAAGCCCTGCAAGTGCAACAACAGTTGGGCACGCAAGCGCTTTCGATCGCCAATCAGGCGCCGCAAAGCATCCTGTCGCTGTTCCGGTAACGGCAACGGGCCGGGACAATCGCGTTCCGGCCCGTCCTTTCCCCTGATCGCCCCCAATACCGGAAGGACACCACGTGACTGCCCATCTTATGGCACAGGCCGCCTATGGCGCCGCAAAACAAGCCGCCCTGAAAACGCCCCGCAACGTCGAATACGATATCTTTGCCCAAGTCACCGCACGGCTGCGCGCGGCCGAGGCCGCCGGAAAGCCCGCCTTTCCGGCACTGGTCGCCGCCTTGCATGACAATCGCCAGCTGTGGACCACCTTGGCAGCAGATGTAGCAGAAAGCGACAACCGCCTGCCCGAAGCGCTGCGCGCAAAACTGTTCTATCTGGCGCGGTTTACTCAGGACCATTCCCGCAAGGTGCTGGCCGGACAAGACAGCGCTGGCGTTCTGGTCGAAATCAACATGGCGGTCATGCGCGGCCTTGCCACTCAAGGACAAGCGGCATGAGCGGTCTTGTCCTGAAACTCGCCCCGAAAGAGCGCGTCCTGATCAATGGCGCGGTGATCGAAAACGGTGACCGCCGGTCGCGGCTCAGCATCGTGACACCCGACGCCAATATCCTGCGGCTGCGCGACGCCATCCACCCGCAAGAGGTCAACACCCCGGTGCGCCGGGTGTGCTATATCGCGCAGTTGGTTCTGTCCGGCGACGTCACCCCTGCCGATGCCAGACTGCAACTGCTGCGTGGGATCGAGCAACTTAGCCAGGTGTTGACCGATCTGGACAGCCGATCACATCTGAACGCCGCCAGCGAAGCGGCGCTTGGCGGCAATTTCTATAACGCGCTCAAATCCATGCGGCTATTGCTGCCACGGGAAGAGCGGCTTTTGGCGGCCGGGCGCGGATGAGCTTTACGCCGGTCGTTCCCTTTGGCGGCTTCGCCGGCTGGCGCTTTCTTGAACGGACAATGCCCGCTCAGAAAGCCGCGCATGAGGCATCGCCGGTGCTTCAGCGCGATATCCAGTATTTTCGGGATACGATCGGCAAGATCACCAGCGCCGAAGCCCTTGTGGCTGATCGCAGGCTGCTGGGCGTGGCGCTGGGCGCCTTTGGGTTGGACGACGATATCAACAACCGGTTCTTCATCCGAAAGGTGCTGGAGGACGGCAGTCTCGACAAAACCGCACTGGCGAACCGGCTTGCCGATAAGCGCTATCTGAAGCTGACCGAGGCCTTCGGGTTCGGTGATGTAAGCCCGGCCAACACCCAATTGTCCGATTTTCCCGACACAATCATCGACGCCTATAAAACCCGCCAGTTCGAAATCGCAGTCGGCGACCAGAATGCCGATATGCGACTGGCGCTGAACATGACCCGCGAGTTGGTCGATCTGGCGACCGGCAACAGCAGCGATGACACGAAATGGTTCACCATCATGGGGTCCGAGCCCTTGCGGCAGGTTTTCGAGACCGCTTTGGGCTTGCCTACGGAATTTGCCGCGTTGGATATCGACAAACAACTGGACATGTTTCGCAGCAAAACCAGCCGCGTTTTCGGTCAGGGTGACATTGCCCAATTCTCGGACCCTGAAAAGCGCGAGGACTTGCTGCGGCTGTTTCTGGTGCGTGCGGACCTCAAGGCCAGTGGCGCGAAATACAGCCCGGCCAGCACCGCGCTGACCTTGCTGCAAACGATGGGCCGTCAGGTCAGATAATCGCCCCCGGCCTGATCCAGACAGGCGGCAAGGCGCGCGAAACTTTGGGTGCTGTCTTCAGCCTCAGCCGTGGCCAGATACGCATCCAGCGCTGGCCATACCCGGATCGCCGCGTCGATCACCGGGTCCGAGCCCGCGGCATAAAGCCCGGCGCGGATCATCAACTCGGCCCGATCATAGGCGCCAAGCAATTGACGTGCGCGCGCGATCACCACGTTTTCAGCCTCAGTCGCTGCCACAGGCAGGCTGCGCGATACCGAGCGCAACAAATCAATCGCCGGAAATCGCCCGCGTTCGGCGATCTGACGATCCAGAACCACGTGCCCATCCAACACCCCGCGCAGGATATCAGCGACGGGTTCCTCCATATCCGATCCGGCGACCAGAACGCTGAACACTGCCGTGATGTCGCCTGCATCCCCCGCGCCCGGCCCGGCGCGTTCGGCCAGCGACATGATCATTTGCGCCGTCGATGGCGGAAAGCCCCGCAGCGTCGCGGATTCGCCCGCCGCCAACGCCACTTCGCGATGCGCCTCGGCAAATCGTGTGACCGAATCGCACAGGAACAGCACATGCTGGCCCTGATCGCGAAAGTGTTCGGCAATGCTCATCGCGGCCCAGGCCGCCCGGCGCCGCAACAGCGGCGATTGATCCGACGTCGCTGCCACCACGACCGAGCGCGCCATGCCTTCAGGCCCAAGCACCTGATCGACGAATTCCCGCACCTCGCGCCCGCGTTCGCCAACCAGCGCGATCACCGCCATATCGGTCGACACGCCGCGCGCCAGATCAGACAACAGGGTCGATTTGCCAACGCCCGAACCCGCGAACAGGCCGATCCGCTGACCGCGCACCAGCGGCAGCAGGGTGTTGAACACCGATAGGCCGGTTTCCAGCCGCTCGCCTAAAGGACGACGGCGGGTGGCGGCGGGCGGCGCGGTTTGCATCAGCCGCGATTCCGCGCCGCGCAACAGCGGTTGCCCATCCAGCGCGCGGCCAAACGGGTCGACCACCCGGCCCAGCCAACTGTCATCCGGCGCGATCGTCGCCGGCCCGATCAACGACACACGCGCGCCGATCAACAGCCCTTCGGGCGCGCCATCGGCCAGCACGGTAATCTCGTCCGGGCCCAGCGCCAGAACCTCGGCCCGGCGCAGGATGCCCGCGCGCAGGTGGATTTCAACCAGATCGCCCAGCCCGGCCAGATCGGACAGGCCCGACACCGACACGGTGCCGCGACCGATGGCGCTGACCCGGCCCACGGGCGCGGTGCCACGCAGGGCGGCGATCTCGGCGCTGAGGGCGGTTAGGGAAACTGGGGGCATGGGATTCTCCGCATCAGGGGTCTGAAACGGTTTTTAAAGGAATCAGGGTTAAGCCTTGATTGAGACCGAGGAGAAACCCGGATGTTTGAAAAGCTTGAGATCCTGAAACTGGCGCATGGCATGGCAACCCATGCCGCGACCCGGCAGTCGGTTCTGGCGCGCAATATCGCCAATGCCGACACCCCCGGATATCGCGCCCGCGATCTGCCCAGCTTTGCCGCGACCTATCACCAACGCCCTGACACGTTCGATATGCGCGAAACCCGCGCCGGTCACCTTGTGGCCGCGACCGGGCGGACGCCGCCGGAAATCGGCCAGATCGTCCGCGGCGCCGAAACTGCGCCCAACGGCAATAGTGTCTCGCTTGAGGTTGAGATGGCGAAATCCGCCGAAACGCAGGCCCAGCATGACATGGCGCTAAGCGTCTATAAATCGACGCTTGGCATCCTGCGCAGCAGCCTTGGCCGATAGGGGGAAGAATGAGCGATCTGTTGAAATCCCTTTCCGTTTCGGCCAGCGGCATGCAGGCGCAAAGCGCCCGTCTGCGCCATGTGTCCGAGAATATCGCCAATGCGGATACCCCCGGCTATCACCGGAAAACCATGAGCTTTGAAGAGCTGGTGATCCGGAGCGACCATACCGGCCAGGTGAAACCCGGCCCGGTTCGATTGGACCAGTCTGATCTGACGCGAATCTATGATCCGGGTCATCCGCTGGCCGATGACAGTGGCCATTATGACGGCTCGAATGTCGATCTGGTGGTTGAAATTGCGGACGCGCGCGAAGCGCAGCGCAGCTATGAGGCGAACCTCAGAATGTTCGATCAGGCCCGGCAAATGACGCAGGGCCTGCTGGACCTGCTGCGTCGATAGAGGACTGCCAGAATGGACATCAAATCCTCCAATGTTGCGGCGCTGGGCTATGCATCGGCCCGGCCCGCGACCCGCCCGGCCCCCGGCGCCCAAGCCGATGCCGGCGGCTTTGCCAAATTGGCTCAGGAATTCACCCAGACCTTGCAACAGGGCGAAAACACCGCCCGCGCGGCGATGACCGGCGGCGCCGATGCGCACGCATTGGTTCAGGCGCTGGCCCAGACCGAACTGGCGGTCGAGACCGCAGTGACCGTGCGCGACAAGGTGGTCGAGGCCTATCAGGAAATCCTGCGGATGCCGGTATAACACCATGGACGAGATCGTTTTCTACGACACTTTGCGACAGGGCCTGTGGATCGCGGTGCAAATCTCGACCCCGATCCTGATGGTCGCTTTGGTGGTCGGCATCGCCATCGGCCTGTTTCAGGCCCTGACCTCGGTTCAGGAAATGACCCTGACCTTCGTGCCGAAACTGGCAGCGATCCTGGCCGTGTTCTGGATCACCATGGGGTTCATGACCCAGACCCTGACCAGCTTTTTCACCACGCGGCTGATCCCGTTGATCGTGGGGGGCTAGGCATGGACAATTCCGGCACCACCACCCTGACGCGGCAGACTGGCCTGCTGCGCGAAATGCAAAGCGTCGCCAACAACATCGCCAACCTGTCCACCACCGGCTATCGCGCCGAGGGGGTGATCTTTTCGGAATATGTCAAAGCGACCGGGGGGCCGTATGGCTCGGTGTCGATGGCGACGGCGAATGTGCGCAACACCGATCTGTCGCAAGGGCCGCTGACCCAGACCGGCGGCACCTTCGACTTTGCGATCGAAGGCGATGGGTTTTTCCTTGTCGAAACGCAGCAAGGCGAACGCCTGACCCGCGCCGGGGTCTTCACCCCCAACGAGGCGGGCGAGCTGGCCACGCCGGACGGGCACCGCCTGTTGGATAGTGGCGGCGGGCCGATTTTCGTGCCGCCCGATGCGGGCGACCTTAGCCTTGCGTCGGACGGCACCCTGTCTGTGGACGGGCGCGCCCTGTCACGGCTGGGCCTGTTTGTCCCGGTCGATCCGGTTGGCCTGACCCGCGAGTCAGGCACGTTATTCGCCAGCGCCGCCGGGTTTGAACCGACCGAAGACGGCACCATCCTGCAAGGATTTCTTGAGCAATCGAATGTCGATGCGGTGTCTCAGGTCGCCCGCATGATCGAGGTCCAGCACGCCTATGAGCTGGGTCAAAGTTTCCTTGAACGCGAGGACGAACGCCTGCGCGGCCTGATCCGAACGCTTGGCTCTTAAAGGAGAATCCAGATGCGCGCCCTGAATATCGCTGCCACCGGCATGAGTGCCCAACAGATGCGGGTCGAGGTGATCTCGAACAACCTCGCGAATATGAGCACCACCGGCTATAACGCCCGCCGGGCCGAATTCGCCGACCTGCATTATCAACAGATAGCGCGCGCCGGGTCGATCAACGCCGCGGATGGCACGGTTCTGCCGACCGGGGTTCAGCTTGGCCTTGGGGTGCGGCCCGCCGCGGTCAGCGTCACACTGGCGCAAGGGTCGTTGCGGCAAACCGGCGGCGATCTGGATCTCGCGATCGAAGGTCAGGGCTATCTTGAGGTCACGCTGCCCTCGGGCCTGTCGGCCTATACCCGCGACGGGGCGCTGAAACGCTCGGCCGATGGGTTGATCGTGACCTCGGACGGCTATCCCGTGGCCCCCGACATCACCATTCCCGACGACGCCCGCAGCATTTCGATCAATGCCGATGGCGAGGTTTACGGCTATTTCAGCGACCGCGTGCAGCCGGAACTGCTGGGACAGTTTTCGCTGGTCGGCTTTTCCAACCAGAAAGGGTTGGAAGCGATGGGATCGAACCTGTTTCTGGAAACCTCGGCCTCGGGCAACCCGATTTCCGGCACCGCTGGCGAGGACGGGCTTGGCACCCTGCGGCAAGGCTATCTGGAAAACAGCTCGGTCGATGCGGTGCGCGAGGTGACCGAACTG
>NZ_JBFHDW010000083.1:0-9309 GCF_041584535.1 Actibacterium sp.
CCAATAGCTGATCGTGGCCAGAACCATCGGCACCTTGGTATCCTGAATGCCGCGCAACAGGCCCAGCGCCACGACCTGTGTCGCATCCACCAATTGAAACAACCCCGCCGCCGCCAACAGCGACACACCCAGCGCAATCACCTGCCCGCGCGCCGGATCGTCCGGCGACAGGAACAGGCCCAGCAATGCCTCGGGCACGGTCAGGAACGCCGCCATCGTGGCCACAGCAAACGCCAGCGAAAGCGCGATGACCACAATCGCTCCGCGCCGCACCGCCACCCTGTCGCCCGCTCCGCGCGCCCGCCCGGCCCGCACCGTCCCGGCCGAACTCAGCCCCAGATGCACCATGAACACCACTGACGCGATCTGTAGCGCAATCCCATGCGCCGCCAGCGGCAACGCCCCCAGCCAGCCCATCATCAACGACGACGCCCCGAACAGCCCGACCTCGGCCAGATTGGTCAGGCTGATCGGCCAGCCCAGCCGGAACACCTCGGCAAAGGCACCGGGATCGGGGCGCCAGAGCCGGTGAAACAACGCGTGTTCGGGCGTGGCAAAGGCGGCATAGAGGCCCAGCGCGATCAGCGACGCCACATGCACCGCGACCGATGCAATCGCCGCCCCGGTAATCCCCATTTCTGGCGCGCCCCAATGACCAAAGATCAGCGCGTAATTCACCACCGCATTCACCACCACCGCCGCTAAGGTGACGGTCAGGATCACCCGGGTGCGCTCAAGCGCTGAAAGAAAACTTTTCAGCACCATCACCCCCAACCCCGGCAGGATCGCCGGTCCGACGATCCGCAAATAGGTCTGGGCCAGCGCGGCGATATCCGCCTCTTGCCCCGCCGCGCGCAGCAATGGCCCCGACCACAGGAACAGCGGCAAAACCAGAAGGCCGAACAAGGTCGATATCCAAAGGCCCATCCGGGTAACGCGCCGCACCTTGCGCTGGTCCCCGGCCCCGGCGGCCGTCGCCACCAACGGCAGAACCGCAAAGGCAAACCCGGCCCCCATGATGAACAACACAAAGAACATCATCCCGGCCAGCGCCTGCGCCGCCAGCACCCGCACATCATACCAGCCCAGCATGACCGCATCGGTCAGCGTCACCGCATATTGCGCCAGATGGCTGCCGACCAGCGGCAGACCCAGCGTCAGCGTCGCCCGAAAATGCGCGGTATAAGATTGTTCAGAACCCATGGCCCCGCTTAGCGCCGCGCGGGACCTGCGTCCAGCGATCAGGGCTTGCGGGCGATCAGATCGACCAAGGCCGATTTGCCGGAATGGCCGACGCCTTCGTCGATTTCAGCGTCATAGTCTTCCAGCCGCAAAATCTCGAACCCATCGAACGCCTCGGCCAGCATCGGCACGGTATACATGTTCTCGACCACGCCCGGCCCGCCGGTGCCATAACCAACCTGACGCGGCGCATAGCCATGCAGCAACAACAGCCCGCCGGGTTTCAGCGCCCGCCGCAAGCCGTCAAAGATCTGCGCCCGCAGATCAGGCCCGACGAATTGGATAAAGATCGCCGCCACCACATCAAAGGCCGCGCCGTCCCAATCCCATTGCGTGATGTCACCCAGTTGAAAATCCACCTCGACCCCGCGCGCCTTGGCCAGCGCCCGGCCCTTGGCCAATCCGTTCGGCGCGAAATCAAAAGCCGTCACCGCCAGCCCCTGTTCGGCCAACCAAACCGAATTGCGCCCCTCGCCATCGGCCACCGCCAGCGCGGTTTGCCCGGCCTTCAGATAGGGTTCCGCCCGACGCAGGAACGCCGCCGGCTCGGTTCCGAATACATAGTCTTTGCCGCTGAACCGCTCATTCCACATCCTCAAACCTTTCCGTGTCCCAGCCTTTCCTCACACATAAGCCCGGCGCCGGAAATAGCCAGACCGCGCAACCCGATCGCGCGGCCCGGTCTTTTTCCTGGTCTAAATACTCATTCCTCGGCCGCACCCCCGTCACCACCCCGAGGCTTGCGCATATCCGGGTGCAGCGACGAGCCCAGAATATGTTCGGCGCGGTGGATCACATGCTCGGCCCGACCGACGATCAACGGATCAGGCGCATGGGCGATTTTCGCGTCCTTGCCGGGATAGTCCAGCGAATGCAGGAAATGCCGCATGCATTCCAGCCGCGCCCGTTTCTTGTCGTTCGACTTGATAATCGTCCACGGCGCGTCGGCGGTGTCGGTGTAAAAGAACATCGCCTCTTTGGCCTCGGTGTAATCTTCCCACTTGTCCAGACTGGCCTTGTCGATCGGCGACAGCTTCCAGCGTTTCAGCGGGTCAGTCTCACGCGAGGCAAAGCGGGCGCGCTGTTCGTCCTGCGTGACCGAGAACCAGTATTTATACAGCCGAATCCCCGAGCGCACCAACATCTGCTCCATCAGCGGCGTCTGGCGCATGAATTCCAGATATTCGCTGGGCGAGCAGAACCCCATCACCCGCTCGACCCCGGCGCGGTTATACCAGGACCGGTCGTAGAACACCATTTCGCCTACCGTCGGCAATTCGCGGATATAGCGTTGAAAGAACCACTGGCCCTTTTCTTCCCATGTCGGTTTGTTCAACGCGACCACCCGGGCCGAACGCGGATTGAGATGCTCCATGAAGCGCTTGATCGTGCCGCCCTTGCCTGCCGCATCGCGACCTTCGAACAGCACCACGAATTTCTGCTCGGTCTCTTGCGCCCAAAGCTGAACCTTCAGCAATTCGGCCTGCAACTTGGCCTTCTGCGCCTCATAGCTGCGGCGCGACATCTTTTCGGCATAGGGGTATTCGCCGGTTTCAAACGCATGCGCGATCGAGGCCGGGCTGGGCGCGGCTTTGCGGGTCTTGGTCTTGGGGGCGGCGCCGTTCAGCTCGGGCGTGATCGGGGACATGCATCTCTCCTTATTTTTTGAACCCGCCAACCCTAGCGCACTGACGCCATCCCCGCCTTGCGCAAGGTCAAAACCGCGATCCCCAGCGAACAGTTGACGTCACCTATTGCGAGAACTTACGATGCGTTTACCTTTAATGGTTGTATTGAAGGGCGTGCGTTCAGGCCGCGCCCATGGCGTTAGCCGCATTCGGGGGCATCGGTATGGCCGATACACGGTTCTGCACCGCAGGACGGAACCAGCATGGCAACTGGTTCATTGCCTGCAAGGACGCGCGCGTTGGCAGCAGTGCCCTGCTGGACCAGCTTGGGTATCACCATGACCGCTCGGACCCGCAGGATGGCCATTACGACGCCGCCGCCCGGCATATCCGCGACACCGGCGGGCTGTTCTGGACCACGAACGCGACCGATGAATACGTCACCATCGCCGGCATCCCCAACAGCGAACGCTAGGCCCGCGCGCTGCCAGCCCGGCCCGAAAATCTATTCCGCACCGTTCTTGCCCTTGCGGCTGCTTCACCATTGCCCCGTCGCCCCGGTCCTGCTCTAATGCCGGGTCAACAGAGCATAGAAAAAAGAGCAGCAAAAATGGCCGACGACCTGTTAGCGGCAGCTTCCGAAGATATTTATGACGCCTCGTCGATCGAGGTTCTCGAAGGGCTGGAGCCAGTGCGCCAGCGCCCCGGCATGTATATCGGCGGCACCGATGAACGCGCCTTGCACCATATGGTCGCCGAGATCCTTGATAACTCGATGGACGAGGCCGTCGCCGGTCACGCCAACCGTATCGAGGTTGAACTGCTTGAAGATTACTCGGTCCTTGTCCGCGATAATGGCCGCGGCATCCCGATTGATCCGCACCCGAAATTCCCCAACAAATCCGCGCTTGAGGTGATCCTGTGCACCCTGCACGCAGGCGGCAAGTTTTCCGGCAAGGCCTATCAGACCTCGGGCGGCTTGCATGGCGTCGGCAGTTCGGTGGTCAACGCCCTGTCCGACAGTCTGGTCGTGCAGGTGGCGCGCAATCGCGAATTGTTTGAACAGAGTTTCTCGCGCGGCTTGCCGCTGGGCCCGGTCGAAAAAATCGGTCCCGCGCCGAACCGCCGCGGCACCACCGTGACCTTTCATGCCGATGAACAGATCTTTGGCCACCACCGGTTCAAGCCAGCGCGGCTGTTCAAGATGGTGCGCTCAAAGGCCTACCTGTTCTCAGGGGTCGAAATCCGCTGGAAATCGGCAATCAGCGACGGCGAAACCCCGCAGGAAGCGACCTTTCATTTCCCCGGCGGCCTGTCCGATTATCTGCGGGAAACGCTGGGCAAAGCCGCGACCTATGCCGACACCCCGTTCGCCGGGCGTGTCGAATTCTCGGAGAAATTCAACGAGCCGGGCCGCGTCGAATGGGCGATCAACTGGACCCCGTCGCGCGACGGCTTCATCCAGTCCTATTGTAACACCGTGCCCACCCCCGAAGGCGGCACCCATGTCGCCGGGTTCTGGAACGCCATCCTGAAAGGCATCCGCGCCTATGGCGAGCTGATCAACAACAAGAAAGCCGCCCAGATCACCCGCGACGATCTGCTGGCGGGGGGCTGTGCGCTGGTCAGTTGCTTTATCGCCGACCCGTCCTTTGTCGGTCAGACCAAGGACCGGCTGTCGTCTGAATCCGCGCAAAAGATGGTCGAAGGCGCCGTCCGTGACCATTTCGACAACTGGCTGGCCGCCGATACCAAGGCTGCCGGGGCGATCCTTGATTATCTGGTGCTGCGGGCCGAGGAACGCCTGCGCCGCCGGCAGGAAAAAGAGACCCAGCGCAAATCAGCCACCAAGCGCCTGCGCCTGCCCGGTAAACTGGTCGATTGCTCAAGCGCCACGCGCGACGGCACCGAATTGTTCATCGTCGAAGGCGACAGCGCCGGTGGCAGCGCCAAGATGGCGCGTGACCGCAAGACTCAGGCGCTTTTGCCGCTGCGCGGGAAGATCCTGAACGTGCTGGGCGCCGCCAGTTCGAAACTGGGCACCAACGCCGAAATCAGCGACCTGACACAGGCGCTTGGCGTCGGGATGGGCACCAAGTTCAACGTCGAAGACCTGCGCTATGACAAGATCATCATCATGACCGATGCCGATGTCGATGGCGCCCATATCGCCAGCCTGCTGATGACGTTCTTCTTTACCCAGATGCGGCCGCTGATCGACCACGGCCACCTGTATCTGGCCTGTCCGCCGCTATACCGCCTGACTCAGGGCGCGCGGCGGGTCTATTGCCTTGATCAGGCCGAGCGCGACGACTGGCTGGCCCGCGGTCTGGGCGGCAAAGGCAAAATCGACGTGAGCCGGTTCAAAGGTCTGGGCGAGATGGACGCCAAAGACCTGAAAGACACCACCATGAACCCCGAAACCCGCAAGCTGATCCGGGTGACCATCGACGAGGACGAACCCGGCGAAACCAGTGATCTGGTCGAGCGCCTGATGGGGAAAAAGCCCGAGAAACGGTTTGAATACATCCAGGAGAACGCCCGGTTTGTGGAGGAGTTGGATGTGTGAGGGCAGGTCCAGAAATGAACGCAGAATTTGATATAAAAAATATTGTACCATTTTTACTTCCTGAACATTTTCAAAAGGTAGAGGATGCGAAGAAGAATAAAATTAGCTTTGTTCATTACACTAGCGCGGATTCTTTGTTAAAAATCCTCTCGGGAGGCATGTGGCTCCGGAACGCCCGCTTCATGAACGATTTCAGTGAAATTGATCACGGCGGAGAATGCCTCAGAAAAGCATGGAATAGTGGCTCTGGGCAGGAATTCAGGAAGCTACTAGATAATTTCTCCGAAGGTTTCTCGGACAAATTTTCAACGTTTTTCGATAGCTACAACCACTCTCGCACGTACGAGAGCTATCTGTTCTCGGTGGGAGAGCATGGAAGTGAAGCCACTAACGAGGACGAGTATGGAAGACTTTCTATGTGGCGAGCCTACGGAGGCAATGTAAATGTTGCCATCGTACTGAATCAAACAGCGTTCTTCAACGAGACTGACGCGCTAAGTGCCTACACCGTGCCTGTCGTGTACCGGACGGTTGAACAATTTGAATCCTATTTTGAAACGATCACGCCCCGGATTTCAGCCATTTTATCCGCCCGCTCCGGATTGGATCCCGACTTTCTCAAGGGTCAATTATTTTGGGCATTTCATTTTCTAACCTTGTCTATCAAACATCCTGGTTTTGAAGAAGAAAAAGAGTGGCGTGTCGTCTACTCACCAAATCATTGGAAGAGTACCAGTATTAAATCGAGTACAGAAGTCATCCAAGGCATCCCACAAAAGGTATTCACACTTAAATTGGAAAGCGATCCCAAGGTCGGACTGGTGGGGTTAAGTCCCGATGAATTGTTAAAAGAAGTCATTATCGGACCGACTGAGCCAGACTATGAAATCCCTCTACGCGACGCGATTGTCGCGAAGTTAGAAGAAGCTTCAGTGGCCGACGCGCGGAGCAAGGTTCGATTTTCAGGTATCCCACTTAGGCGCAACTAACAAAGGGCAGCGCCCGTCCCGGGGTGGGCGTGAAGCGCCCGCCCATGGGGCGGGTCGGGCGCTGTCCGGGCTGACGCCCGGGCGGTCAAACCCTTAAAACAGATCGCCTTGTTCGGGCGGTTTCGGGCTGTGGGATTTGCGCGCTGGTTTGCCGCCCACCGCGAACCGGCCATCGCGGAACTGGATTTCCAGCGCCGTCGCCGCCTCGGCCGCGGTCTTGCTGGTGATCACCTGATCGCCCGAGCGCACCACCGCATAGCCGCGCTGCAACGTCGCCTCATAGCCAAGCCCCTGCCGCATCCGCTCCAGCGCGTCCAACTGGCTGCGGCGGGTTTCGGTTTGGCGGGTGGCGACTTGCGACAGCCGGGCGCAGACCTGCGCCAGATCGCGGCGTTTGCGGTCCAGCTCGCGGGTCAGCGCCTCGGGGCGCAGGCGTTGTGACCGGGCGTCCAGTTGATCGCGTTTGGCGGCAAGGGCGCGGGTCAGGATGCCGGGGCGCAGATGGCCGGCGGTCTCGGCCAGTTGCACGCGCTTGCGCTGTGACGCCGCCCTCAGCGCCGGGTCCAGCCGGTCGCCCCATGTGTCCAGCCGCTGCCGCGCGCCTTCGACCAATTGCTGCGGCTTGGACAAGGCCCGCGCCAGATCCGACACGCGCTGTCGCCGCAGCGCCACCGCCTGCCCGATCCCCCGCGTCAGCCGCGCCCCCTGTTCCCCCACCCAGCCCAGCAATTCCAGCCGCACCGGCACCGCCATTTCCGCCGCTGCCGTGGGCGTTGGCGCCCGCCGGTCAGCGGCAAAGTCGATCAGCGTCGTGTCGGTCTCGTGCCCCACGGCCGAGATCAGCGGAATGTCTGACGCCGCCGCCGCCCGCACCACGATTTCCTCGTTGAACCCCCACAGATCCTCGATCGAGCCGCCGCCCCGCGCCACGATGATCAGGTCCGGTCGCGGCAGCGCCCCGCCGGGGGTCATGGCGTTGAACCCGGCAATTGCCCGCGCCACTTCGGCGGCGCAACTCTGGCCCTGCACCGCCACCGGCCAGACCAGAACCTTACGCGGAAACCGGTCACTCAGCCGGTGCAGGATGTCGCGGATCACCGCCCCCGATGGCGAGGTCACAACCCCGATCACCTCGGGCAGATAGGGCAGCGGCTGCTTGCGCTCGGGCGCGAACAGCCCCTCGGCGGCCAGCGCCTTTTTGCGCTTTTCCAGCATCGCCATCAGCGCGCCCTCGCCCGCCGGTTCGACATTGTCGACGATCAGCTGATAACGCGAGCCGCCGGGAAAGGTGGTCATGCGGCCGGTGGCGATGACTTCCATCCCCTCTTCGGGCTGCACCGCCATCCGCGCCACCTGCCCTTTCCAACTGACCGCGTTCAGAACCGCGCGGTCATCCTTCAGGTCGAAATACAAATGCCCCGAGCGCGGCCGCGACACCCGCCCGACCTCGGCCCGAACCCGGACATAGCCGAACTCGCCCTCAAGCACGCGTTTCACCGCGCCCGAGATTTCCGAGACGGTGTATTCATGGGCATTCTTGCCCGGTCCGGCGTCTTCGATAAGGTCTGACATGGCTGCTCGCTTGTCTTGTGCTGGCCCACAGCTTAGAACGCCGCAAACCGAAGGCCAAGCAGGGGCAGCAGATGAACATCCTTATTCTCGGCAGCGGCGGGCGTGAACACAGCCTTGCCTGGGCGATCAAGCAGAATCCGAAATGCGATCGCCTGATCGTGGCCCCGGGCAATGCCGGCATGGCAGACATCGCTGAATGCGCCGCCCTGAACATCGAAGACGGCGGCGCCGTCGTCACCTTTGCCGAAGAAAACGCCATCGACTTTGTCGTGATCGGCCCCGAAGCCCCGCTGGCCGCCGGTGTCGCCGACCGGCTGCGCGCCGCCGGGTTCCTGTGCTTTGGCCCCTCGAAAGAGGCCGCCCGGCTTGAAGCCAGCAAAGGCTTCACCAAGGAAATCTGCGACGCTTGCGGCGCGCCGACCGCGGGCTATGCCCGCTTTACCGAGGCCGAACCGGCCAAGGCCTATATCCGCAGCCAAGGCGCGCCGATCGTGGTCAAGGCCGATGGTCTGGCCGCTGGCAAGGGCGTGATCGTGGCGATGGATCTGGACAGCGCGCTTGACGCCATCGACGACATGTTCGGCGGCGAATTCGGCGCAGCGGGCGCCGAGGTGGTGATCGAGGAATTCATGGAGGGCGAAGAGGCCAGCTTCTTCATCCTCTCGGATGGCACCAACATCCTGCCCGTCGGCACCGCGCAAGACCACAAGCGCGTCGGCGACGGCGACACCGGCCCCAACACCGGCGGCATGGGCGCCTATTCGCCCGCCCCGATCATGGACGCCGCAGTCACGCAAAAGGCGCTGGACGAAATCGTCAAACCCACCGTCGATGAAATGGCCAAACGCGGCACCCCCTATCAGGGTGTGCTTTACGCCGGGTTCATGATCAAGGACGGCCAGCCGCGCCTTGTCGAATACAACGTCCGCTTTGGCGATCCGGAATGTCAGGTGCTGATGATGCGGCTGGGGGCTCAGGCGCTGGACCTGCTTCTGGCCTGCGCCGAAGGCCGTCTGGATCAGGCGCGGGTCAACTGGGCCGACGACCACGCGATCACCGTGGTGATGGCCGCGAATGGCTATCCCGGCGCATACGCGAAAGGCTCGGTCATCGGCGGACTGGAGGCCCTGCCCGAGGACAGCATGAACATGGTGTTCCACGCCGGCACCAAGGAAATCGACGGCAAGATCACTGCCAATGGTGGCCGGGTGCTGAACATCACTGCCCGCGGCGACAGCCTGATTGAGGCCCGCGACCGCGCCTATGCCATGGCCGAGGCCATCGACTGGCCCGAAGGCTTTTACCGCAA
>NZ_JBFHDW010000084.1:0-9251 GCF_041584535.1 Actibacterium sp.
CCTGTTCGCGGCGCCATTTCTCGATATTGGCGTGGTGGCCGGACAGCAGGACCTCGGGGATTTCGCGCCCCTGCCAGATGGCGGGGCGGGTATATTGCGGATGCTCCAGCAGCCCGTGCGAGAACGATTCCTCTTCGGTGCTGGCCTGATTGCCCAAGACGCCGGGTAACAGCCGCACCGTGGCGTCGATCATTGCCTGAGCTGCGATCTCGCCGCCGGTCAGGACGAAATCGCCAAGGCTGACCTCTTCGATCTGGTAATGGTCCAGCACCCGCTGATCGACGCCCTCGAACCGGCCGCACAGCATGGTAAGACCGTCGGCCTTGGCCCAGCGATGCGCGGTCGCTTGGGTAAAGGGTTTGCCGCGCGGCGACAGATAGACCACCGGCCAGCGCGCCCGGTCATTCGGGGTGCCGACAGCGGCCTGATCCAGTGCCGCACTGACCACATCGGCCCGCAGCACCATGCCAGCCCCGCCGCCTGCGGGCGTGTCATCGACATTCTTGTGCCGGCCTTCGCCAAAAGGGCGCAGGTCGATGGGTTCCAGCGCCCATTGCCCGGTATCCAGCGCCTTGCCGGTCAGGGATTCGCCCAGAACCCCCGGAAAAGCGGTGGGAAACAGCGTGATGACCCGCGCGGTCCACGCGCCCTTGACGCGCGGCCGATCAGACATCAGGTCGCGCGGTTTCAGGCTGGCCGAGATCGACAGGCGACCGTGGGATTTGGGTGTGATGCTCATGCCGGGCTTTTAGCTGCTTTGCCCGGCCCGCGCCAGAACCGCCTTTTTGGCGGCCAACAGGGCGTCGGGGTCAAGGCCGCTGCGGTTCAGGGCCAGCAATTCGGTCAGCACCGCATCGCCCAGCGCAACATTCGAGCGCGGCGCCGGTTTCAGCTGTGCCCGCCGCTCGGGCGTGAGGCGCATCAGGTCCAGAATCGGTGTCGCCGGACCCAGCGGCAGGTCGGCGCAATCTTCCAGCCAGAACGCCTCGACCTTGCAGGGCGCGACCTCGGTGATGATGTCGTTGACGATTGCCGGCAGGTCGGTCGAGCCGCGATAGCGGTCGGCATAATCGTCGAAATCCAGCACCATGCGCGAGGCTTTGACATGTTCCCAATAGGCACTGCGCAGCCACGGCTCGGGCAGGCGCATCGAGAACACAAAGGTCAGGTCCAGCCGCCGCCCGAAAATCTCGGTCAGTTGCGCGGCATAGACCCGCATCAGGTCCGGCGCGGCCGAGTAATCGGCCAGCGTGTCGCGTCCGGGCAGGTGCCCGGCCAGTTCCTCGGCCGAGATCAGCAATTGCCGACGCGGCGGCAGGTCCAGCTGACGCACATAATCGCCGAACCGCAGCGCCGTCTTGGCCAGCGAGATCGGATCGCGCCATGTCGAATAGCCGCGCGCGGCGTGGATGATCGGTTTCAGCTTGGGCCGCAGACCCAGCGCCATCTGCGGATACAACAGCGGCCCGTTCAGGCGCAGGGTGTCCTGCACCGAACTGGTTCCGGTCTTGTGAAATCCGGCATGGATGACGACGCGCTGGGTCGGGGCGGCCATGATCAGTCCGGGAAAGACCCTTCGGGCGGGTCGGCGATGATGCGCCCGGCCTTCAGGTCTACGGTTGGGACAATGGCGTTGGTGAACGGCAACAGCACCGTTGATTTCAGCCCCGGTGCAAAGATTTCCAACAGGTCGGTGGCGCCGTGGTTATGGACCGCATGCACCACGCCCAGCGATTTGCCGCCGGTGTCCAGAACCTCAAGCCCGATCAGGTCGGCATGATAGAATTCGTCATCCGGCAGGTCCGGCAAAGCGTCGCGGTCGGCAAAAAGCCGGGTTCCGCGCAGCGCGTCGGCCTGTTCCTTGGTCCCGACCCCCGACAGCCGCGCCGCGAACCCGCCGTTCAGGGCGCGGGTGATCGTCAGGGTGAACTGGCGCGATCCGTCCTCGGAATAAAGCGGCGCATAATCCGCGATGGCCTCGGGGTCGGCGCAAAAGCTTTTCAGCCGCACCTCGCCGCGCACGCCGAACGCGCCGGAAATCGCCCCTACACATAGCCTGTCTTCGGTCATTCGGTCCCCCGCATCGCGGTTGCGATCCGTTCAAAATCTGCCCGAGGAATTTCGAACAAACTGCGTCGAAAAGCCATACCCCAATGCCGGGGTGAGCGGATAAAGGTTAAATCCTCTGGCATGGGTCGCACCGTCGAAATCGGTCTTGGGGGCGGAATAGACCAATTGATCGCCCGCCGCCAATTTGCGCTCCGCGCTTTCCTTGCCATGAGAAAACGCACAAAAGCCGCCCGGACGGGCGGCTTCTGCCTGTTTCATGTGGGCAACGCCGATCCGGTAACGGAGGCTCATTGCCGGTCCTTTCCGCGAAAGGCGCCGATTACTCGGCGGTTTCTTCAGCGGCAGCTTCTTCAGCCGGAGCAGCGGCAGCAGCGGCAGCGGCAGCAGCTTTTTCAGCTTTTTCATCGGCGCGTGCCTGAGCGGCTTTGCCCGGGGTGCCTTTTTTCGGGTTCGAACGCTCGGTCTTGGCGATCACACCGGCGGCTTCCAGCATACGGGCAACGCGGTCGGTGGTCTGAGCACCCTGGCCCAGCCAGTACTGAACGCGCTCGACGTCCATTTTCACGCGCTCGGCGCTGTCTTTCGGCAGCAGCGGGCTGTAGGTGCCCAGCTTTTCGATAAAGCGGCCATCGCGGGGCATACGGCTGTCAGCAGCGACGATGCGGTAATACGGGCGTTTTTTCGAGCCGCCACGGGCAAGGCGAATTTTCAGGGACATTTGGGTTCTCCTTAGGATTGGTGAAGGGCGGGGGCGCCGCCTATTTCTGGTGTTGTTCGTGGTGTTTGATGACTTCCTGAATGATGAAACTCAGGAATTTCTTGGCAAAGTCCGGATCAAGATCGGCCTGTTGGGCAAGATCTTCGAGCCGGGCAATCTGGGCCGCCTCGCGGGCGGGGTCGCTGGGGGGCAGCTCGTGTTCGGCCTTGAGCTTGCCCACGGCCTGCGTGTGCTTGAACCGCTCGCCCAGCGTATAGACGAGGATCGCGTCCAGACGGTCGATGCTTTCGCGGTGCTCTTTCAGCAAAGCGGCGGCGCGGGTCACGGGATCAGTCAATTGCAAAACCTTTCGGTTTGAACAGCGGGTCGCAATAATGACTGATCTCCAGCGCGATGCCGTCGGCGATCTGGCTGGATTTCAGGACTTCGGGGCTGGGATGACGATAGACCGCGTCATTGCCGTCGATGGTCTTGGCGTCATGGTCTTTCTTGGCGCCCAGACGTTCGGCAAGCCGGATACTGTCAAGGTTCTTGGGGTCCAGATAGCTGACCGCACCTTCCCAGCCGCATACGCTGTAGAAATACTTGCGCACCGCGTCCGTGGCTTCCAGCGCGTAACCGTGGCCGCCTTTATCGGGCCAGATGATCCATGCGATTTCACGCTCGGGCCAGCCTGCGGGTTGCCAGCCACCGGCCATGCCATAGGTTTCCTCGGTGATCTTGTCGTGGATCATCCACATGCCAAAGCCACGGATTTTCCAATGGCCGATCTCGGCCGCATACAACATCCACGCCTCGTATTTGTTCAGCGGGCCGCCCATGAACCGCGAACGGTAGGACGAGAACGTCGCTTTGAAATCCGGATAGTCCTCGGGCTCGGGGCCACGCAGGACCAGACGCTGAGTTTCCAGAACGGGGATGTCGGATTTAAGCATTGTCGTTGTCTCTTACTTCTTCTTGCCCAGACCGCTCAGGCCGGAGGGCAGACCGCCACCCAGACCGGGCAGGCCGCCGGGCAAACCGCCCTTGCCGCCGACACCCATCTGCTTGGCTGCTGCTTCCAGCGCTTTGGGGTCCATCTGGCTGGGGTCCATGCCGCCGGGCAGACCGCCTTCGCCGAACATGCCTTTCATGGCCTGTTTCAGCATGCCGCCTTTGCCCATCTTCCCCATCTTCTTCATCATGTCCGCCATCTGGCGCTGCATTTTCAGCAGTTTGTTCAACTCGCTGACCTCAAGACCGGCACCGGTGGCGATGCGTTTCTTGCGGCTGGCTTGCAGCAGCGCGGGGTTGGCGCGCTCTTTCTTGGTCATCGACTGGATCAGCGCGATCTGGCGCATGAGGATGCTGTCGTCGAACCCGGCATCCTGCACCTGTTTGGCCATCTTGCCCATGCCGGGCATCATGCCCATCACGCCTTCCATGCCGCCCATCTTCAGCATCTGTTCAAGCTGCATCTTCAGGTCGTTCATGTTGAACTGACCCTTCTGAAAGCGCTTCATCATCCGCTCGGCCTGTTCGGCCTCGATGGTTTCCTGCGCCTTCTCGACCAGCGAAACGATGTCGCCCATGCCCAGAATGCGGCCCGCGATCCGTTCCGGGTGGAACTCTTCGATCGCGTCCATCTTTTCGCCAAGCCCGACAAAGCGGATCGGCTTGCCGGTCACAGCGCGCATCGACAGGGCCGCACCGCCGCGGCCGTCGCCATCCATCCGGGTCAGCACGACGCCGGAAATGCCGATCTGGCCGTCGAATTGTTCAGCGACGTTGACCGCGTCCTGACCGGTCAGGCCATCGACCACCAGCAGGGTCTCGCGCGGGCTGACGGCGTTGCGGACGTCCTCGACCTCTTGCATCAGCACATCGTCGATATGCAGACGGCCGGCGGTGTCTAGCATGTAAACGTCATAGCCGCCCAGCATCGCCTGTTGCTTGGCGCGCTTGGCGATATCGACCGGTTTTTGCCCCGGAACGATCGGCAGGGTATCGACGCCGATCTGGCGGCCCAGCACGGCAAGCTGTTCCTGCGCAGCCGGGCGATACACGTCAAGCGAGGCCATCAGCACCCGCTTGCCGTTCTTGTCTTTCAGGCGCTTGGCCAGCTTGGCGGTGGTCGTCGTCTTACCCGAGCCCTGAAGGCCGACCATCAGGATCGGCGCGGGCGGGTTGTCGATCTTCAGCGCGCCGGGATCTTCGGCGCCGGTCAGCGTATCGACCAGCGCATCATGCACGATCTTGACGACCTGCTGGCCCGGCGTAACCGATTTGGTCACGGCCTGACCGGTGGCCTTGTCCTGAACCGCCTTGACGAAATCGCGGGCCACCGGCAGCGAGACGTCCGCCTCAAGCAGGGCAACGCGCACTTCGCGCAGCGCGGTTTTGACGTCATCCTCGGACAGGGCGCCCTGTTTGGTGAGCCGGTCAAAGACGCCAGACAGGCGTTCGGATAGATTTTCAAACATGCCTGGCCCTCCAAAGACCGTTAACCCTTGTCCGTCCCAAATAGGCGCGGACGCTCAAAACGCCAATGTCCCCCGTGGGCGCAACGCGCTGACGGGGGGCGATCCTTGCAAAGCCAAGGACCGGAAGTTTGGCCACTTCCGGAAATCTCGGGCGGTTTAGGCCGCGCAGGCAGGGGAGTCAAGCAAAACGCTCATCGGTCCGGGTGGCCCGATGAGCGCTTTGGATCAGGCGGCCAGTTGTTCCACGGCCAGATGGGCGGCGGTCAGCGACGCGTCGCGGCCGAACACCATCGCATCAGCGGCCACGAATTGCACATCGGTGATGCCGATAAAGCCCAGCAAGTGCTTCAGATAGGGCGTGGCAAAGTCGATCTCGGACCCCAGCTTGGTGCCATCCGAGGTCATCACCACGATCGCGCGGGTGTTTTCGATCAGGCCAACCGGGCCTTGTTCGGTATATTTAAAGGTCACACCGTTGCGCGCCAGCTGGTCAAGCCACGCCTTCAGCTGCGCCGGCATGTTGAAGTTATAGATCGGCAGGCCAATCACCAGCGTGTCGGCGGCGCGCAGTTCATCAATCAGCGTATCCGACAGGCCCGCGATCGCGGCCTGTTCGGGGCTGCGATCGGCGGCATCGGTGAACACCGCGCCCAGCCAATCGCCATTGATCATCGGCGCGGGCAGGGCGGCAAGGTCGCGGACAACGACGCTGGCATTGGGGGATTGGCTGACGAGGCGTTCGATCACCTTGTCGGTCAGTTGACGCGACACCGAAGCGCCGCCTTTGATCGAGCTGTCGATGCGAAGAATGGATTGGGTCATTGGGTGGCTCCTGCCATTTGAATGTCTGTCCCGACCAAGATGATCCTTGCGACAGCGAACACAATTGGCGATATTGAACATCTGTTGTGATCTGGTGCACATAAGATGGATATTGAAAACTGGGACGAAGTGCGCACGGCCTATCAGGTTGCGCGTCTGGGAACGGTCAGCGGCGCAGCCGAGGTTCTGGGCGTGCATCACGCCACGGTCATTCGCCATATCGACGCGCTTGAAGGGCGGCTGGGCGTCAAGCTGTTCCAGCGTCACGCGCGCGGCTATACCCCGACCGAGGCCGGAAAAGACCTGTTGCAGGTCGCGCAGGCCACCGCCGACCAGTTCGAGCAACTGGCCGGGCGCCTGCATGGCCACGGCGCGGCAGTGACCGGCGAACTGGTTATCACCGCGATTGATGGTTTGGCCTCGTTCTTCATGCCGGTCATCTCTGCGTTTCAGGCCCAGCATTGCGACCTGCGGGTGCGGATCATCAGTGACACGCGGGTGTTCCGGCTGGAATATGGCGAGGCGCATGTGGCGATCCGCGCCGGGCGGCGGCCGGAAGACCCTGACAATATCGTTCAGCCTTTGGCGCGGGTGCAGACCGCGCTGTTCGCGCATGAAAGCTATATTCAGAAATTCGGCATGCCCAGCGGCCCCGAAGATTTCGCCCAGCACCGCTTTGTCGGGCCGCAGGACGAAGGCCACCGCGCCAATTTCTATCGATGGCAACAGGCCAATGTCCCGGCCGAGTCGATCCGGCTCAGGGTCTCGGACAACCGCGATGGCGCGATTGCCGTCGCCTATGGAGGCGGGATCGGGTTTGTCACGCTGTGGTTGGCGGCGCAGTATGACGGGATGGTGCAGGTCATGCCTCCGCGCCCCGAATGGGAAACCGAGCTGTGGCTGGTCACCCATGTCGATCTGCATCGCACCGCCAAGGTTCAGACCTTTACCGCCGCCTTGAAAGAGGCCGCGAAAACATGGTTTTGACGCATTGGTCGCCCGCCGCGCGCGGGCATCTGGCAATGCTGACCTTTTCAGCGCTGGTGGCCGGGTCGTTCAGCTTTGGCAGCATGATCGCCAACAAGATCGACCCCGTGGCGCTGATGACGGCGCGGTTCATGATTGCCGGATCGCTGATCGGCGCGGCGGCGGCGCTGACGCGCGGGTTCCGCCGCAGCTATTTCGCGGCACCGTGGCGCTATCTGGTGCTGGCGGTGCTGTTCGCGCTGTATTTCGTGCTGATGTTCGAAGGGCTGAAGACCGCGCCGCCGGTATCCTCGGCGGCGGTGTTCACCCTGACCCCGATCATGTCGGCGCTGTTCGGCTGGGCCTTCATGCGGCAGAAGACCACCCCGCGCATGGCGCTGGCGCTGGCCGTGGGCGCGGTGGGGGCGCTGTGGGTGATTTTCCGGGCCGATCTGTCGGCGGCTTTGGCCTTTGACGTCGGGCGGGGCGAGGCGGTCTATTTCGTCGGCTGTGTCTTTCACGCCGCCTATACGCCGCTGTTGAAAAAGCTGAACCGGGGCGAACCGGCGTTGTTTTTCAATTTCGCGGTGATCGTGGCGATGATCCTGCTGCTGTGCGCCTATGGCTGGGGCGATATTGCGGCGACCGACTGGGCCGGGCTGACCACCAAGGACTGGTCGATCGTGTTCTATCTGGCAATCTTTGCCAGCGCCTTTACCTTTGTGCTGATCCGGTTCTCGTCGCAACACCTGCCCGCGGCCAAGGTCATGGCCTATACCTATCTGACGCCCAGCTGGGTGATCGGATGGGAGATTATCTTAGGCAACGGCGTGCCGCGCGGCCTGATCTTGGTCGGGGTGGCGATGACGATTGTCGCGCTGTGGATGCTGCTGAAGGACGAGAGCTAGGCCTCGGCCTCGGGCATCTCGCCCAGCTCGGCGGCGAGGAATTTCTCGAACGCATCCAGATTGACCGCCTCGAACTGGCCAAAGCTTTGCATCCAGACCGAGGCATCGCGCAAGGCGTCCGGCTCAAGCTTGCACCATTTCACCCGCCCGCGCTTTTCCTGACTGATCAGCCGCGCCCGGGTCAGGATCGTCAGGTGTTTCGAGATCGCCGCAAGCGACATCTCGAACGGTTCGGCGACATCGGTGACAGCCATGTCATCTTCCAGCAGCATCTCAAGGATCTGCCGGCGGGTCGGATCGGCAAGCGCCGCGAAGATGATGTCGAGCTGGGCCATGAGGCGAAACTGTATCCACATGTGACGCAAAGGAAAAGCCCGCAACAATTGACAGTGCCGCCCGCGCCGGACCAGCAATAGGCACGTTTGGAAAAGGTGTGGTCATGCCGGTGCGATATTGGGTTCTGATCTTTCTGTTGGGTATCGGCTGGGGGTCATCGTTCTTTTTCAACGCCATCCTGCTGCGCGAATTGGGGCCGCTTTCGGTGTCGATGTGCCGGGTGGCGCTGGGCGCGCTGGGCTGTTGGGCCTATCTGGCGGCGGTCGGAGGCTTTGTGCCCGTGACCCGGCGGCTGTTGGCCCAGTTCCTGTTTCTGGGTTTCGTGTTCTTTGGCGCGCCTTTCGCGATCTATCCGTTGGCGCAGGAACATATTGGCAGCGGTGCCGCCGGGATCATCAATGCGCTGACGCCGGTGATGGTGGTGCTTGTGTCGCATGTCTGGCCGGGCGGCGAGCGCGCGACCTTTGCCAAGTCGCTGGGCGTGCTGGGCGGCTTTGCCGGGATCGTGCTGCTGGCCATTCCGGCGCTCAGGGCCGGGGGCGGGGCCGAACTGTGGGCGATCCTGTTCGCCATGTTGGCCCCGGTCAGCTATGCGATCGCGATGAACTTTACCCGGTCGATCAAGGGCGTGCCTCCGGCGGCGATGACCGCATGGGGGCTGACGATGGCGACGCTGGTGATCGCGCCGCTGGCGCTGTGGCGTGAAGGCGTGCCGCAGATCACCTTGCCTGAAACATGGGCGGCGCTGGGGATGATCGGGCTGGTGATGACCTCGGCCTCGTTCATCGTGTTGTATTGGCTGCTGCCCAAGGTCGGCGCCACCGCCAGTTCGACCGTGACCTTTGTTGCGCCGATCTCGGCGGTGCTGTTGGGGGTGCTGGTGCTGAACGAAGACCTGCACCTGGCGCAGGTTCTGGGCATGCTGACGATCTTTGCCGGGCTGCTGGCGATCGACGGGCGACTGATCAA
>NZ_JBFHDW010000085.1:0-9142 GCF_041584535.1 Actibacterium sp.
AGAATGGCGCGGGTGGCGGGATTGGCCAGCAGCATCTTCAGCGCCTGCATCATGCCAGCGCACATCGCCTGAGTGATGGCATTCAGCGGCGGGTGGTTCAGTATGATCCGCGCGACGCCCGATTTTCCCGAGACCACACGCACCTGTTCCGTCATCGCTGCCAACCCCTGATCGACGCGTCCCCCTTGGGCCGCGTAAAACGCTTCGCCCTGCCACCATTAGTATATGGGACAGGGCGAAACGCAACAGATTGATGTGTTTTCGGCGGGCCAGACGGCCTTAGACGGGCATATTATCGAAAATGTCGTCGGCGTCGTCATCGTCCAGCCGGTCGATCAGCACTTCCAGATCGTTGGGCACGCCCAGACCCAGACCGCGCAGCTCGGCCAGTTTCTCGCGCAGCTCTTCCAGCAGGACGTGACGGTCCTCGGGGCGCTTTTCGATTTCTTCCATAAGCAAAGCAATACCAGCCTTGAGTTGTTCAAAAGCCATGTCGTTTCCTCCAAAAGGGATATATCTGTTTACGGCGCGCAGCGGCTGCAAAACGGAGTCGCAGGAATCAAATCCAAACGCTTTTCCGAAATCTCGTCACCGCATGTGACGCAAAATCCGTATTCACCGGCCTCGATCCGGGCCAAAGCGGCGCGAATCTGGTCAATTTCGTGCAGGCCCGAGGCGCCCATGCGTTCCAGAACCTCGTCTTCTTCGCGCTCGACCGCCAATTCTTCCCAGTCTTTCGACTGATGCGCATCCAGTTCGTCGTCGATCTCGTGCAGACGGACGTCAAGCTCGGCCAGCCGAGCCTCAAGCGCCGCTTTTCTTTCTGCAACGGTGGTCATACGCAATTCCTTCCCTGCTAATTTCACATAAGTGTTACACTCTAGAAGTGGATGTTCTTTGATGCACGTCAACTGCGATGTCAGATCACTGTTGAAACACATAATGAAAATCGCATATGTTGTCGGGAACCTGATGGAGGAACCGAACCCATGTCACCCGAAGTGAAGGCTTTCTTTGACGAAGCCACCAACACCGTATCCTATGTTGTGCGCGATCCGATGTCGAAAAAGGCGGCGATCATCGATTCCGTTCTGGATTTCGATTATGCCTCGGGCCACACCGACACTGCATCCGCCGACGCGATCATCGCCTGGGTCAAAGAAACCGGGCTTGAGATCGAATGGCTGCTGGAAACCCATGTCCATGCCGACCACCTGTCGGCGGCGCCCTATCTGCAAAAGCATCTGGGCGGCAAGATCGGCATCGGCGAAAAAATCACCGTCGTGCAGGACACCTTCGGCAAGGTGTTCAACGAAGGCACCGAGTTCCAGCGTGACGGCAGCCAGTTCGACCAGTTGTTCAAACAAGGCGACAGCTTTCATATCGGCCAGCTGCGCGGCGATGTGCTGCACACCCCCGGCCATACCCCGGCCTGCCTGACCTATGTGGTCGGCGACGCGGCCTTTGTCGGCGACACCCTGTTCATGCCCGATTTCGGCACCGCGCGCTGTGACTTCCCCGGCGGCTCGGCGGAAACGCTGTATGACTCGGTGCAGAAAATCCTGTCGCTGCCCGACCAGACCCGGATTTTCGTCGGCCATGACTACAAGGCTCCGGGCCGCGACGTCTATGCGTGGGAAACCACCGTGGGCGAGCAAAAGGCCAAGAACGTCCATGTCGGCGGCACCAATCAGCGCGACGATTTCGTGCGGATGCGGACCGAGCGCGACGCCAGCCTTGACATGCCGCGCCTGATCGTGCCCTCGCTACAGGTCAACATGCGCGCCGGTCAGATGCCCGAGCCCGAAGAAAACGGCACCGTCTATCTGAAAGTGCCGATCAACAAGCTGTAAGAACACGGGCAAATCGCCGTCACCGGCAGGGAGATTTGGGAAATGATTGAACAAGACTGGATCTGGGGCTTTGTCGGCGGTCTGCTGATCGGCACCGGCGGCGCGGTTTACCTGCTGGTGAACGGCCGGATCATGGGGGCCAGCGGCATTCTGGGCGCCCTGCTGGACGGCAGCGGCATGCGCACCCTGTGGGAGCGTGTGGCCTTTATCGCCGGGCTGATCCTGATGCCTATTCCGTTGTATCCGCTGTATAAATCGGTGGACACCCATATCACCGGCAATCTGGTTGTGATCATCGCCGCCGGTCTGCTGGTGGGCATTGGCACCCGGATCGCCAATGGCTGCACCTCGGGGCACGGGGTCTGTGGCATCTCGCGGATGTCGCTGCGCGGGATTGCGGCGACGGTGTTTTATATCCTTGCGGGCGGCGTGACGATCGTGCTGTTCCGGCAAGTTCTGGGGGTGATCTGATGCGCGCTTTGTTTGCCTTCATCGCGGGCGCCCTGTTCGGCGCCGGGCTGTTCATCTCCGGCATGACCGACACCGCCAAGGTGCAGGGCTGGCTGGACGTGTTCGGCGATTGGGATCCGACGCTGGCCTTCGTGATGGGCGGCGCGATCATTCCGATGGCGATCGCGTGGTCCTTTACCCGCGGGCGGCGTCCGGTTCTGGGCGGTGACTTCCCCGCACGGCCCGAGCCGAAACTGGGCAACGACCTGATCATCGGCTCGGTGATGTTTGGCGCCGGTTGGGGTCTGGCCGGGCTGTGTCCCGGCCCGGCGATGGCCTCGCTCAGCTATGGCGGCTTTGGCCATTGGGTGTTCTTCCTAGCGATGTGCGCTGGCATGATTGCCGCCGTGCCGATCAAGGCCCGGTTCCGCACCGCCTGAGCCACATCCTAAGCCACATCTTCAGCGGCGCCGGTTGCGATCGGCGCCGCAGCTATTTCCGGCGCCGCGCTGTTGCCCTGCGCCCCCGGCATGGCGGCGGCGATGCGCACGGCCCGGTCGCCGCGTGACTGACCCAGCCGCCCGGTTGCCACCACCACCTGCCCCGCCGTTTCCAGCCGCACCGCGTCCAGATCCCGGCGCGGCAGCGCGATCATGTCCCCGACCTGCCAGCCCGAGACCTGCGTCAGCGACAGGTGCAGACGGCTGAGAATCGCCTGAACCGGGATTTCAGCGCCCAGAATGCATGCCTCCAGCGCTTGCGCCCAAGGCAAAGGCCCCTCGGCAGCCTGTGCTGCGGTAGCGACCGCTGGCAGGGCCAGATAAATCTCGGCCTCGGCAAAGGGCGCGGGCAAGGCAACATCCAAACGCACCGCGTGGAACGGGCCATCCGCAAGCGCGAACCGCGCCAGTCGCGCATCCGACAGCATGGCGCGATAGCGAAACCCGCGCAGCCAGTCCGCCGCCCCTTCCGCGCCGCCCAGAACCGCGTCGATCACATCGCGCAGCAATTCGGCATCGGCGCGGGTCGGGGCGCGCGGCGGCGGCAGTGCCGTGGGCAGGCGTCCGGTCATCCGCTGCGCCACAATCGCCGTGACCAAGGGCGCCGACAGCACCACCAGCCCGACAGGACCATCCGCGTCAGCCTCGACCAGCGCAATCAGGCCGCCGGTCTGGGCACGGGCCGCTTGTTCAACCCCGTCAAGATCGGGCGCAGTCTGTTGCTGGCCGCTGACCGACAGCGCCAGACCGGCCAGATCCTGTGCCGCGCGGGCCAGCGCCAGCGCCAACGCCCGCAAAACCGCACCGCCGCCCATGCTTTCCACTGCGGCCGAGGCCGGGCTCAGCTTGCGCCGCAGCGCCGTCTCAGGGCCGTTCGCCTTTGTCATCCGCGATCACCGTCCGTTACAACCGTGTCCAGATGACCCCAACAGGGTTCACAAATCGTTACCCGATGTCAGATTATTGCGCTGCCTGCGCCCGGTCGGCCACTGGCAGGGTCACGCGGAACGCCGCCCCGCCCTGCCCCGGCAGATAGGTGATGTCGCCCCCCAGCCGCGCCATGATCTCGCGGCAGATCGCCAGACCCAGACCGGCACTTCCCGCCGAGTTGCGATCCGACAGCCGGGCGAATTTTTCGAAAATGATGTTCTGGCTTTTCTTGGGAATGCCGCTGCCATTGTCGATGAAATCGACCGTCGCCATGGCACCAGCGCGCCGCACCCGGATACGCAGCTCGGGATCGGCGGCGTCACAGTATTTCTGCGCATTGGTGATCAGGTTGATGAACACCTGACTCAGACGGTCGGTATCCGTCATCAGCGGCAGGTCTTCGTTACCGCGATCGCGCAGGATGCGGATCTTGCCGCGCCCATCCAACGAGCCGGTGGCGGCAATCGCGCGTTCGATCAGCGCGTTCAGGCTGCCGGGCTGGATGTTGATCGTCACCTGGCCGTTTTCCATCACCGACAGATCCAGCAGATCGTCCAGCAACCGGGTCAGGCGGATCGCCTCTTCGTGGATGATGGTCGAATATTTGGTCAGATCCTCGGGCGACATGTCGTTGCCGCCATCCATCAGGATTTCCGAGAACGCCCGGATCGAGGTCATCGGCGTGCGCAATTCGTGGCTGATCTGGCTGAGGAAGCTGTCCTTCTGGATCGACAGCGCAGTCAGTTTCTCGTTCGCCTCGCGCAATTGCCGGGCCGTGCGGCTGAGTTCTTCGGATTTGGCCTCAAGCTGGTTGGAATATTCCAGCATCTGCGCGGTTTCATCGGCCACCGCCAGCAGGTCTTCGACCGAGACCGAGGACCGCCCGACGATCTGGCCGATCATCGCATGGGCCGTGGCGCCACCGACCGACCCGGACAATTCCCGTTCAAGCGTTTCCATGAAGGCCGGGGTGATGTCGGGCAGATAGCCCTTTTGCCCCTGATTTTCCGCCGCATTGTGAAACAGCGCCTGCGCCTCTTCCGGGCCAAGGATGCGCTGGGACATGATCAACAGGTCTTCGGCCTCGGCCGTGCCCTGCGCCCAGCCGCGTGCAGCGGTGGAATGTTCGAACACATTGACGAATTGCGCGCCCTGAAGGCGCTCCATCGGGGTCGGGAAGCCGCTGAGCGAAATCGCGAAGAAGGCGAAACTGTTCAGGCTCAGCGACCAGAACATCGCGTGGACCAGCGGGTCCAGACCATCGACGCCGAACAGGCCCTCGGGGCGCAGCCAGCCGATGCCATACGGGCCATCGGCCAACAGTGATGCGTTCATGATGCCGTCGGGGCCGAAACTGGGCAGGAACAGCGTGTAAGCCCAGATCGAAAAGCCCAGCAACAGCCCCACCACCGCGCCGCGCTTGGTGGCGCCGCGCCAGAACAGCCCGCCCAGCAGCGCCGGCAGAACCTGCGCCACGCCGGTGAACGAGATCAGGCCGATCTTGGCCAGCGCCTCGGAGCCGCCGGTCAGGCGGAAATAGAAATAGCCCAGCGCCAGCACCCCGGCGATCGAGAACCGCCGCGAGCGCAGCACCAGATTGCGCACATCGCCCGACATGCTGGCGCCGCCTCGGGCGCTGAGGTTCAGCCACAGCGGCATGACGATATGGTTCGACACCATGGTCGACAGCGCGATGGCCGCCACGATCACCATCGAAGTCGCCGAGGAAAAGCCGCCAAGGAAGGCCAGCGTCGCCAGCCCCTCGCGGCCGTGGCTGAGCGGCACTGACAGCACGAAAAAGTCGGGGTTGGTGCCTGCGGGTTGGGTCGCTAGCCCGATCACCGCGATCGGCACGACAAAGAGGCTCATCAGGAACAGATACAGCGGAAAGGCCCAGCTTGCGGTCGACAGGTGATGTTCGTCAGCGTTTTCGACCACCAGCACCTGAAACATCCGCGGCAGCGCGATGATCGCCGCCGCCGAGATCGCTGTCAGCCCGATCCAGCGCCCGGGCTGAAAGGTCGATTCCGCGATCGGCGAGGCGGCGATCTGATCGGCCATTGCCGTAAGGCCGCCGCCGATGCCCCAGACCACGAACACCCCGACCGACAACAGCGCCACCAGCTTGACCACGGATTCCAGCGCAATCGCCGTTACCACGCCGTGGTGGCGTTCGTTCGCGTCCAGATTTCGGGTGCCGAACAGCACAGTAAACAGCGCCAGACCCGCCGCCACCCACAACGCAGTAGCATTCTGATCGGGCAGTTCCCAACTGTGTGCGGTTGTGCTGGAAAACACAGCAAAAGAAAGGGTTACTGACTGAAGTTGAAGTGCGATATAAGGTGTGGTCCCGATCACCGCCATCAGGGTCACGATCACACCCAGCGCGTTCGACTTGCCATAGCGCGACGAAATCAGATCAGCGATCGAGGTGATCCGCTGGGTCTTGCCGATCCGCACAAGTTTGCGCAGAACCCACCACCAGCCGATCAGCATCAGCGTCGGTCCCAGATAGATCGTCACGAACTCCAACCCCGAGCGCGCCGCGTATCCGACCGCGCCATAGAACGTCCAGGCGGTGCAATAAACTGACAGTGACAGGGTATAGATCAGCGGGCTGCGCAGCCAGCCGAACTTGCCGGCGCTGGCCCGGCGTTCGGCCACGAAGGCGACGATGAACAACAATGCGACATAGCTGAGACAGACCGCAACGAGGGCGTTAAAGCTGATCATCCGGCGCCTCGTGATTGAACTCGGTCGGGGCGGGTTTTGAGGCCGAATTCAGGTCGTCATCGGCGCGACTCAGCCGGCCCGACAACAGATAGGCCGCAAGGATCAGCAGCGCCCAAAGCCCGAACAGATAGACCAGTTGCCCGCCAAGACTGCGGGCGCCGCCGTCGGATTGCCACAACAGCGGCATCAGCATCAGAAACAGCCCCAGCACCGGCAACAGCCGTGCCGCATCCATCACCCGCCGCGCGTGATAGTTTTGACGCGCAAGGAACAGGGGTCTGGAGGGCGGTTTCACGATCCTGCCAACTCTCTTACAGCGGCCAGAACATCGGCATTGGAAAACGGCTTGGACATAAAGCGGTCAACGCCCAGCTTGGTCGCCATCTCGCGGTCCTTGGTTTGGCCCTTGGCGGTCAGCATCAGCACCGGCAGGGTCTGGGTTTCGGCATCGGCGCGGATGTCGTGCAGAATTTCAAACCCGCTGCGCCCCGGCAGCATCACGTCAAGGATCACCAGATCGGGTTTGCGGGTGCGGACGGCGTCAAAGGCATTGCGGCCGTCGGAATGGGTCTGCACGGACCAACCATCGCGCGACAGGATGAACCGGATCGCCTCGATAATATTCGGTTCGTCCTCGATCAGCAGAACGTTTCGCCCCATCCGTCTCCCCTTCGGCGCAGCGTTGATTATTATCTATACAGTTGAAGTATTGCGCTCGCCAAGAGGTAAGCACCCAAGCCTAGATACCGGCGCTCAGGATCGACGGCTCGCGGCGCGCCGGACAATCGCCGCGCGGACAGATCCGGCAGCTTGTTCCGACCGGATAGGCGCGTTCCGATGTGTCCATCTGATCGGGCAGGATCAGCATCGCGGATTCATAGACCTGCGGCGCGCCGAACCCTGCCCCCTGCAACGGCTGGCACAGGGCATAGGTCAGGAAACGCTGCGGCGGGCGGGCCGGTTGTTCGACCACGGCACGGATCTGGGCCGTGGGCTGGGACAACGCCTGATAGAGCGGCCACAGCGCGCAGGCGGCGCCAAATCTGGGCAGGGCAAACCCCGGCAATGGCCGCCGGAAGGTCAGTGTCCCGGATCCGTCACAGATCACCAGACCGACCCGCGTCGGCATCCGGTCTTCGGGCAAGGTGGCCAGCCGCCGGAACACCGTGCCCGGATCGGTGCCGAAATGCTGGGCCAAACGGCCGGGATCGGCATTCAGGCGCGGCACGGCCTCGGCAAAGCTTTCCAGCGGCAAGGCCTGTGCATCCTGCGCATAGCGCGCCAGATAGCGCCGCGCCATGTCGCGGGCGGCGCTGGTGGTCAGTTCGACCCCGCTGGCGATCAGCGCCTCGACATTGCCGGGGCGGCCTTCCAGTTCGGGAATGTGGAAATCGCGGGCCTGAAGAAAGGCCTCGACCTCTTCGCGGGGCGAGCTTTGCCGGTCGGCGCTGCCGCTGTTGTCATCTAGATACGACACCAGCGCCTGCGCGCTTTCGGTCAGGCGGTGGCTTTCGTCGCGCAGGTTGCGGTGAAAGCGCACCTGCCAGTCATGGTCCAGATCAGCGGTGTCCGACAGGATCGCGGCGGTCGAGCGGATGGCAGTGACGGTCGACAGAACCTCGTGCAGCGAGGCCGACAGAAACGGGTCATGGGTCATGCGGTCGGTCAGGGTTTCGACGATGCGCTCTAACTCGCCGACGCGACGGTGGCGTTCGACCAGCAATTGTGCCCAACCGGGAAAGCGGCCGGCGAATTCGTCGATCCGGGTCAGATCGACCTTGCCGGCACCAAAGCCCGCAGCAGCCTCGCGCAGGTCCTCCAGCAGCGCCGCCTCGGCGCCTTCGGCCAGCAAAGAAGCCTCGACTTCCAGCTTTCTGGCAAGGTCTACAAGTAATTTTCCCCCGATTCTTCGGCGGTTATGCTCGATAAGATTCAGGTAGGATGGCGAAATCCCAACCTCTTTGGCCAAATCGGATTGCCGCAACCCAAGCATCATTCGGCGCTCGCGGATGCGATTCCCGGTCAAAGCATTGCGTGACATTCGAAAAACCCCGCTTTTACAATGGCTTTCTGCACCCGCGTGAGAATTAGTTTACAGGTCCTCTTAACCTGCTGTGTATTTTTTTACAAAAAAAATGTTTTGCAGAAAGCAGTTGTTGCGAAATTTTCGGTCTCGGCGAGATACTGGGGATACCTTGTAAAAGGGCGCAGTCCGCGCAGAGGAGGTGCGGACAGCAAATCACTAACGGGAGGATTTCATGTCCAATTCGAACTTCACACGTCGCGGCGTGCTGAAAACCGGTGCCATCGCCGGTGGTAGCCTTGCGCTGCCGACGATTTTCACCGCGTCGTCTGCGGCGGCTTATACCAACGAGCCGACCGGCAGCTCCGTGACCTTTGGCTTTAACGTGCCTCAGTCCGGCCCCTACGCTGAAGAAGGTGCGGACGAACTTCGCGCCTACCAACTGGCCGTCGAGCACCTGAACGGCGAAGGCGACGGCGGTATGCTGAACACCTTCTCGTCGAAGGCGCTGAAAGGCAACGGCATCCTCGGCAAGAAAATCGAGTATGTCACGGGTGATACTCAGACCAAGTCGGACGCTGCACGCGCCTCGGCCAAGTCGATGATCGAAAAAGACGGTGCGATCATGATCACCGGCGGTTCGTCCTCGGGCG
>NZ_JBFHDW010000086.1:0-9091 GCF_041584535.1 Actibacterium sp.
CTCGCGGAACAGCTTGCGGTCCTCGGCCATCTCGATGGCCTCGCGGTTGGCGCCGATCAGCTCGACACCGAATTTATCCAGAACGCCCATATCGGCCAGCGCAAGGCTGGTGTTCAGACCGGTCTGGCCGCCCATCGTCGGCAACAGCGCGTCGGGGCGTTCCTTTTCGATGATTCTGGCAACGACCTCGGGGGTGATCGGCTCGATATAAGTGGCGTCGGCCATGTCCGGGTCGGTCATGATCGTCGCCGGGTTCGAGTTGACCAGAATGACGCGATAGCCTTCTTCGCGCAGGGCTTTACAGGCCTGAGCGCCGGAATAATCGAACTCGCACGCTTGGCCGATAATGATGGGCCCCGCGCCGATAATCATGATGGAGCTGATATCGGTTCTTTTCGGCATGGCCCGTCCCCCGGAATGGCAAAATCTTGGGGGTTATAGCCAAGCGCGAAACAGGTGCAAGCCCTGCGGACCCGGATCGGCCAGATTTTCAGGCAAACCTAGCGTCTTGGGACCATCCCGCGTGGCAGGGTTGCCCTGAACGCATGGCTGGGGGGGTCACGCATTGTGCCGACCGGGGGCATTGCGTATGCCCCAAAGGGTGTAAGGGATGGTCGGCATGCTAGGCGGGACAGTGCTTTTTGATCACGGGCCGGATGAGGGCGGCGGGCTGTTTGCACGGCCCAGCGCGGTTATTCGCGCGTCCGATGCCGACGAGGTGCCACAGGCGCTGGCCGCGATGCAGGCGGCGCAGGATGCGGGCTATTGGCTGGCCGGGATGGCGTCGTATGAGCTGGGCTATGTGGTCTCGCCGAAATTGCGCCCGCTTCTGCCGCCGGGGCGCGACGTTCCGCTGATCGAATTCGGAGTGTTCGACAGACCCAGGCCCGAGGCGGGGTTTCTGGCCGGGCTGCGCCCCGATGCGGTGACGCTAAGCGCGCCGGTGCCACGGGTTGCGCACGCTGACTATGCCGCGGCCTTTGCGCGGCTGCATTCCTATATCGGCGCGGGCGATGTCTATCAGGCGAACCTGACCTTTCCGATGGATGCCCGGTGCTCGGGCGATCCGCGCGCGCTGTATCTGGCCCTGCGCGCGGCTCAGCCCGTGCCCTATGGCGCCTATCACGATCTGGGCGGCCCGGTGATCCTGTCGCGCTCGCCCGAACTGTTTTTTTCGATCAGCGACGGTGTGATTGAAACCCGTCCGATGAAAGGCACTCAGCCGCGCGGTGCGACCCCAGAACAGGATGCGGCGGCGGTGGCCTTTTTACAGGCGGACGAAAAGAACCGGGCCGAGAACCTGATGATTGTCGATTTGCTGCGCAACGATGTCAGCCGCCTGTGCCGCCCCGGCTCGGTCCGTGTGCAGGATCTGTTTGCCGTGGAAACCTATGCAACCGTGCATCAGATGACCTCGCTGGTGCGCGGCGCGCTGGATGGGCCGGTTCCGCTGGCGGATCTGTTCGCGGCGCTGTTTCCCTGCGGGTCGGTTACGGGTGCGCCCAAAATCCGCGCCATGCAGATCATCCGCGAACTGGAACCCGACCCGCGCGGGGCCTATTGCGGCGCGCTGGGCTGGATTGCTCCGACCGGCGACATGCGATTTAACGTGGCGATCCGCACGCTGACCCTGTTTGGCGACCGGGTGCGGTTGAATGTAGGAGGCGGCGTGGTGTGGGACAGCACCGCCGCAAGCGAATACGAGGAAGCCCTGTGGAAAGCCCGCTACGCGACATTGCCCCTCATGGCCTGACCCTGTTCGAAACCCTGCGGTTCGAGCCGCGTCTGGGACCGGTCCGCGGCGCGCTGCATCTGGCGCGGATGGCGCGCGGCGCGGCGGCGCTGGGATGGGTCTTCGACGCCCAGCGGGCGGCCGAGATGTTGGAACAAGCCGGGGACGACGCGCCGCTGCGTTTGCGTCTGGAGTTGACGGCGCAAGGGGATCTGGGCCTGACCACGTCCCCCTATCTGGTCCAGACCGGACCATGGCGCGTCGGGCTGGCCGAGGCGCGGATCAAGGCGGGCGATCCGTGGCGTGCGATCAAGACCAGCAACCGCGCCGTCTATGACCAGACCCGCGCGGCCCTGCCCGACACTATGGACGAAGTTCTGGTCCTGAACGAACGCGGCACCATCGCCGAAGGCACCATCACCAATGTGTTCGTCCAACGTGGCGCGCATCTGGTGACGCCGCCGCTTGCTGACGGCTGCCTGCCCGGCGTGTTGCGTGAAACCCTTTTGGCTGACGGCACCGCAGCAGAAGGCGCGCTGACCCCCTCGGATCTGCGTGCGGCGGGTCTGTTTTTTGTCGGCAATTCGCTGCGCGGGCTGATCCCGGCCTATTTCGTCGAATAAAGATACTCGCGGGTCAGCGGCACCGCGTCCTGCCGGCGGGTCAGTTGCAACTGGAACACCACCTGACTGTGGTGGCGAAAGGTCATCTCGCTGGCGACCAGATAATAGCGCCACATCCGGCAGAACCGTTCGTCATAAAGCGCGGCGGCCTTGGCTTCGTTCACGACAAACCGGTCGTGCCAATGCTTCAGGGTCTCGGCGTAATGTTGGCGCCAGACCTCGATATCGGTGGCGACAAGGCGTTCTTTCTCGACCGCTTGCATGGTTTCGGACAGGGCAGGCACATAGCCGCCGGGAAAGATGTATTTCATCACCCATGGGCTGGTGGCGCCGGGCGGGTCCGAGCGGCCGATCGTATGGATCAGCGCCACGCCATCCTCGGCCAGCAGGCTGCGCACATGGTTGAAATATTCGCGGTAATGCGGCACGCCGACATGTTCGAACATGCCGACCGACACGATCCTGTCAAAGCGTTCTGTCAGGGCGCGGTAATCGCTCAGGCGAAAGTCCACCCGGTCGGCCAGCCCGGCGTCGCGGGCGCGGGCGGTGGCGATCTTGTGCTGTTCGGTGCTCAGCGTCACCCCCACCACCTGCGCGCCATAATCGCGCGCCAGCGTCAGGCCCATCCCGCCCCAGCCACAGCCGATATCCAGCACCCGCATGCCCGGCTGGATCAGCAATTTGCGGGCGATGTGGTGCTTTTTCTGCTCTTGCGCCTGTTCCAGCGTGTCGTCGGGTGTGCGGAAATAGGCGCAGGAATATTGCTTATCCGGGTCCAGAAACAGGTCATACAGCTGGGCCGACAGGTCATAGTGATGGGCGACGTTTTCCTGTGCGCGGCCGACCGGGTTGTATTGCCGCGCCCGCCGCACCAGACGCCGCAACATGCCGTTCAGGGTGATCGCCCAATGGCTGTTGCCCGCGCCGCGATTGCGCAGCATCAGCGCCATGAACCCGCGCAGATCATCGCCCTCAATCGTCAGCGTGCCGTTCATATAGCCTTCGCCGACCGCCAGATCGGGGTTGGTCAGGATCAGCCGGGGCAGGGCGGGGTCATGCAGGGTGACGGCCACGCGGTCAGGATCGGGGCCATAGGTGCGCAGCTGTCCGTCGGGATAGCGCACACTCAGCCCGCCGACTCCGATCAGCTTGGTTAACATGCCGTCCAGCATGCGATTCCACATAGCTGCACCTCGCGTCCGATCCTTCGGTCGAGCGGCGGCTCATAGATGTTCCGCCCAAGCCTATTGTGGCACACGCGACCGTTTCAGGTTCCGTCCGCGGATGTTTGCGAAAACAGTGCGCCCTGTCCAGAGGCGCCGTAGCGGCCGATTGCAGCAGTTTGATGCGGTTTTAGGCGCATTCCGGACGGGCTTCCCTTGACTTTGCCGCCCAAGGCAGGTGTATCGGCGCGACACCGATATTACCCAAAGGGACGACCCATGCACGCCTTTCGCAGCCACACCTGCGCCGAACTGAACAAATCTCACGTTGGTCAGACCGTCCGCCTGTCGGGCTGGGTGCACCGCGTGCGCGACCACGGCGGCATCCTGTTCATCGACCTGCGCGACCATTACGGCGTGACGCAGGTGCTGGCCGATCCCGACAGCCCGGCCTTTGCCGATGTCGAGAAAGTGCGCAGCGAATGGTGTATCCGCATTGATGGCGAGGTAAAGGCCCGCGACGAAAGCCTGATCAATCCCAAGCTGCCCACCGGCGAAGTCGAAGTCTTTGTTCGCAGCCTTGAAGTGCTGGGCGCCGCCGAGGAACTGCCGCTGATGGTGTTCGGCGATCAGGAATATCCCGAGGAAACCCGCCTGCGCTATCGCTATCTGGACCTGCGCCGCGAGGCGATGCAGAACAACATGAAGCTGCGCTCGGATGTGGTGGCCAGCATGCGCCGCCGGATGTGGGACAGCGGCTTCCGCGAATTCCAGACCCCGATCATCACCGCCAGCAGCCCCGAAGGCGCGCGCGATTTTCTGGTGCCGTCGCGTCTGCATCCGGGCAAGTTCTATGCGCTGCCGCAGGCGCCGCAGCAGTTCAAACAGCTGATCATGGTCTCGGGCTTTGACAAGTATTTCCAGATCGCGCCCTGCTTCCGCGACGAAGACCCGCGGGCCGACCGCTCGCCCACCGATTTCTACCAGCTTGACCTTGAGATGTCCTTTGTCGAACAGCAGGACGTGTTCGACACGATCCAGCCGGTGATCGAAGGCGTTTTCGAGGAATTCGGCGGCGGTCACACCGTCGATAAGCACTGGCCGCAGATTTCCTACAAGGACTCGGCGTTGTGGTATGGCACCGACAAGCCCGACCTGCGCAACCCGATCAAGATGCAGGTCGTGTCCGAACATTTCGCCGGCTCGGGCTTTGCGATCTTCGCCAAGCTGCTTGAACAGGACGGCACCGAAATCCGCGCCATTCCGGCGCCGGGTGGCGGCAGCCGCAAATTCTGTGACCGCATGAACGCCTTTGCCCAGAAAGAGGGTCTGCCCGGCATGGGCTACATCTTCTGGCGCGACGGTGAAAACGGTCTGGAAGCCGCCGGTCCGTTGGCCAAGAACATCGGCCCCGAACGGACCGAGGCCATCCGCCAGCAGCTGAAACTGGGCAAGGGCGACGCCGCCTTCTTCCTTGGCGGCAAACCCGCCGCATTTGAATCGGTCGCAGGCCGCGCCCGCGTCACCATCGGCAACGAGCTGGGCCTGACCGAACAGAACCGCTTTGCCTTTGCATGGATCGTCGATTTCCCGATGTATGAGAAAGACGACGAAACCGGCCGCGTCGATTTCAGCCACAACCCGTTCTCGATGCCGCAAGGCGGGATGGCGGCGCTGGATGGCGACCCGCTTGAGGTGCTGGGCTATCAGTATGACCTTGCCTGTAACGGGTATGAGCTGGTCTCGGGCGCGATCCGGAACCACAAGCCCGAGATCATGTTCAAGGCGTTCGAACTGGCCGGTTATCCGGCGGATGAGGTCAACAAGCGCTTTGGCGGCATGGTCAACGCGTTCAAATTCGGCGCCCCGCCGCACGGCGGTTGCGCCGCCGGGATCGACCGTATCGTGATGCTGCTGGCGGACGAGGCCAACATCCGCGAAGTCATCATGTTCCCGATGAACCAGCGCGCCGAAGACCTGATGATGGGCGCCCCGTCGGAGCCGATGAACGAACAACTGCGCGAACTGTCGCTGCGGGTGATCCCTCAGGACAAGTAACCGCACCCGCGGAAACGAATGACACGGCGCCAGGGCACACCGCCCCGGCGCCGTTTTTCGTTGTGCGGGACCGCGCAGGCGCCACAACCGGACAGGCCGCGAGCGTGTAATTTTCGGATATCGGGGGGGATTTGGTAGCGGAGGAGGGACTTGAACCCCCGACACGCGGATTATGATTCCGCTGCTCTAACCAACTGAGCTACTCCGCCACAGGCGAGGGGCTGATTAGGCCGTGCGCGCCGGGGCGTCAAGTGGGAAATTCGGATTTTCGCCGAAGGTTTTCCCGTCGCGCGAATGCCTTGGCTGAAAACCAATCAGGCCCGCCGTTGCGGGCGGGCCTGATCCGGTTGGTAAGGCGTGTTGGCTTAGATAAAGACCGTCAGATCGTCCATCACGAATTGATTGTCGCCGCCACCGGTGCTGTGGAACACCACCTGATCGACCGAGTCGAACAGCGCGTCGTCGAATTCGATAAAGGTCGGGCCATCGTTGTTCAGCACGATGTCCTGACGGCCCAGAAAGACGCCATCGTCATAGGCATAGACCCAGACGGTCAGCTCTTCTTTCCACGCCGAGGTCATATAGGCGCTTTCCAGATCGAAGTCGTCGCCGGTCAGGATGGTGTTCCAGCCAAACCCGTTGAATGCGACCTGCTCGCCCGATGTCGTGCCCAGCTCATACGCGCCACCGCCGAACGTGGCCGAATCCATCACATACCAGCTGCCGCTCCAGTTCAGGCCGAAATAGCTGCCGCTGAACGAAACGAAGGCGCCGTTGAAGTCGAAAGATTCAAAGTCGATCAGGGTGGTGGGGCTGCTGTCGGTCACGCCATCGATCGTGATATCGACCGTGGCTGTGCTGGTGCCGCCATGACCGTCCGAGACCGTGTAGGTAAAGCTGTCAGCGGCGGTCTCGCCGTCGTTCAGGGCCTCGAAGGCGCCGTTCGGGTTATAGGTGATGGTGCCATCGCCATTATCGGTGACGCTGCCGTTCAGGCCGGTGAAATCAAAGCTGTCGATGCTCAGAATATCGCTGCTGTCCGGGTCAGTGTCATTGGCCAGCAGGTCGATGATGATGCCGGGACCGTCCTCGGACACCTGACCGGTGTCGTCACTGGCGGTCGGAGCGTCGTTGACGCCGGTGATGGTCAGATCCTGAGTGATCGTCGTCGTGCCGCCCTGACCGTCCGAGACCACGATCTCGATGGTTTCAACGGTGGATTCCGTGACCGCCAGATAGTCATAAGCGCCGTTCGGGTCGAACGAGACGCTGAACTGCGCGCCGGTGCCGGTGCCCGGGGTCAGAACCGTGCTGCCCGGCGCAAGGGTGATCGTGCCGCCACCGGTGACGCTAACGCTGAGAACCTCCCGCGTGCCGCCGTCGAAATCATAGGCATCGACGGTAAAGTCTTTTGCCGTGTCCTCGTCCGTGGTTTGCGCGTCCAGTTGCACCAGCGGCCCGTTGTTCGAGCCATCCAGCATCAGGGTGAAATCATCGAATTGCAGGGCTTCGAAATGCTTCAGCTCGTCCTGGCCTTCATTGCCATCGGCCGTGTTCAGGTCAGTGACGAACAGGCTGCCGCCATTGCCCCAGCCCCACTGGAAATCAAGGATCGAGCCATTAAACACCGCGGTGTCGAACCCGTCGTTGCCGAACATGACGTCGTCGCCTTCGCCACCCTCGACGATGTCGTCGCCGTCTCCGGCATTGATCCGGTCATAGAAGGCGCTGCCGATCAGAGTGTCGTTGCCGTCGCCGCCGTTGATACGGTTGCTTCCCTCGACTGCCGACAGATCAATTGCACTGTCGCCGTCGCCTCCATTCACCGGTTTGTTGTCGGTTTTGCCTTTTCCCGCCATGTCGGTCCGCCCTGTCTGAATACTCGAATACAAAAAGTTACGCACTGACGCATTGCGCCATGTCCTAGGGTTAACATTTATTAACGACATCGCAATGAAATTTGCCGCAACAGTCTGTTCAGCTTGTCGCAGGGACGGTCCTTGCCAGTTTGTCGTGCGACGCCTAGGTATTGTCGGGCGCGAACCTATTGGAATATCGGAGAGTAGGCATGAAAATTGCGGTTGCCGGGATCGGCTATGTCGGGTTGTCGAACGCCGTGCTTCTGGCGCAGCATAACGAGGTCGTGGCGCTGGATGTCACGCCCGCGCGCGTCGCGATGGTAAACAACCGTCAAAGCCCGATCGTCGACCCCGAGCTGGAAGAATTCCTTGCCGAAAAGCCGCTGAACCTGCGGGCGACGATGGATCCGGCCGATGCCTATACCGGCGCCGATTTCGTCATCGTCTCGACCCCGACCAATTACGACCCGCGCACCAACCGCTTTGACACCTCCAGCGTCGAGGCAGTGATCAACGATGTGCTGCGGCTGAACCCCGAGGCGGTGATCGTGGTCAAATCGACGATCCCGGTCGGGTTCGTCAACCGGGTGCGGGCGCAGACCGGCCATGACAACGTGATTTTCTCGCCCGAGTTCCTGCGCGAAGGCCGGGCTTTGTATGACAACCTTTATCCCTCGCGCATCGTGGTCGGCGAACAGTCCGAGCGCGCCGCGACCTTTGCCGGGCTGTTGCAGCAAGCCGCGCTGAAGCCCGATGTGCCGGTGCTGTTCACCGACCCGTCCGAGGCCGAGGCGATCAAGCTGTTCTCGAACACCTATCTTGCGATGCGGGTGGCCTATTTCAACGAAATGGACACCTATGCGCAGGTCAACGGCCTGAGCGCGCGCCAGATCATTCAGGGCGTCGGGTTGGACCCCCGGATCGGCACCCATTACAACAACCCGTCTTTTGGCTATGGCGGTTATTGCCTGCCCAAGGACACCAAGCAGTTGCTGGCGAATTACGACCATGTGCCGCAAACCCTGATCCGGGCGATCGTCGATGCCAACACCACCCGCAAGGATTTCGTCGCCGACAGCATTCTGGCCCGCGGGCCGCGCATGGTCGGCGTTTATCGCCTGACGATGAAGGCCGGGTCGGACAATTTCCGCCAAAGCTCGATTCAGGGGATCATGAAGCGGATCAAGGCCAAGGGCGTGCCGGTCATCGTGTACGAGCCCAATCTGGACGAGACGGATTTCTTCAACTCGCCGGTGGTCAATGATCTGGAAACCTTCAAGGCGCAGGCCGATGTGATCATCGCTAACCGCGCCGCGCCTGAATTGCAGGATGTGGCCGACAAGATCTATACCCGCGACCTGTTCGGCTCAGACTGACAACATCGCCGAGAGGATCCGCAGGTGATGCGCCACAAGGGGGGCATCGCCGCGCGCTTCGATATTCAGCCGCAACAGCGGCTCGGTGTTCGATGCGCGCAGGTTCAGCCGCCAGTCGGCAAATTCCATCGACAGACCGTCCAGATGGTCGATCTGCCGGGCCTTGGGGCCATAGGCGGCCAGAACCGTCTCGATCCGGGCAGGCAGGTCGGCGACGCGAAAGTTGATCTCGCCGGACGAGGGAAACTCCCGCCGCATCTCGCCGGTCAGCGCCGACAGC
>NZ_JBFHDW010000087.1:0-8948 GCF_041584535.1 Actibacterium sp.
CCAGACCGCCCGCCCGAAGCGCAATACAGTGCGATCGGCCGGTCCGGAGTCAGTTCGGCGATATGTTCGGGGCTGCGGGGATCGACCTTCATCTGCAACACTGTCAGCGGGATATGGAGCGCCCCGGCGGCATGGCCGCTGGCCTTCAACTCGGCCGCGTCGCGCACGTCGATCAGGGTCAATTCGCCCGCGGCGACTTTCTGAACCGCTGTGGCGGCATCAAGATTGGCCACGCGCGGGCCAGAGGGGCGGAACATTGACAGCATCGATAAGTCCTTTTCGTAGAAACCTGCGAGGGCAGGATTGGCAGGCTATATATATTCAACATACCGAATATAAAGGCCCACACCATCATATTCCGGTATTTTCCCGGCCAATTATCATGGCTGGGCAGGATTTGGCACAGGATTTGTGCGGGTAACGGTAAAGTTCACTAAATGTTCTTACTTTTCGGTTGGAGACTCGCGCTGCGTAAACTATTTCTTAGTCACTTTGTTTCCGGGGGTGCCGTATGGCCGAGTTGAAGATGATTGAGGTGCGCGGTGCGCGTGAACATAACCTCAAGAATATCGACGTGGATATTCCGCGCGATCAGCTGGTGGTCATCACCGGGCTGTCGGGCTCGGGCAAGTCGTCGCTGGCGTTCGACACGATCTATGCCGAGGGCCAGCGCCGCTATGTCGAAAGCCTGAGCGCCTATGCGCGGCAATTCCTTGATATGATGGAAAAGCCCGATGTCGATCATATCACCGGCCTGTCTCCGGCGATTTCCATCGAGCAGAAAACCACCAGCAAGAACCCGCGCTCGACCGTCGGCACCGTGACCGAAATTTACGACTATATGCGCCTGCTGTTCGCGCGGGTCGGCACGCCTTATAGCCCCGCCACCGGCCTGCCGATCGAGGCCCAACAGGTGCAGGACATGGTCGATCGCATCATGGCGATGGACGAGGGCACGCGCGCCTATCTGCTGGCCCCGATCGTCCGCGACCGCAAAGGCGAATACCGCAAGGAATTCCTTGATCTGCGCAAGCAGGGCTTTCAGCGGGTCAAGGTCGATGGCGCGTTTTACGAGCTTGAGGATGCGCCGGTTCTGGACAAGAAATTCCGCCATGACATCGACGTTGTTGTGGATCGGATCGCGGTGCGCGAAGGCCTGGAAACCCGGCTGGCCGACAGTCTGCGCACGGCGCTGGATCTGGCCGATGGCATCGCCATTCTGGAAACCGCCCCGTCCGAAGGCGAACCCGAGCGCATCACCTTTTCCGAGAATTTTGCCTGCCCGGTCAGTGGCTTCACCATCCCCGAGATCGAACCGCGCCTGTTTTCGTTCAATGCGCCGTTCGGGGCCTGTCCCGATTGCGACGGGCTGGGGGTCGAGCTGTTTTTCGACGAACGGCTGGTGGTGCCCGACGCGGCGCTGCGGCTGTATGACGGGGCGCTGGCGCCGTGGCGCAAGGGCAAATCGCCCTATTTCCTGCAAACGATCGAGGCCATCGCCCGCCATTACGAGTTCGACAAGAACACCCCGTGGAAGGATCTGGCACCGCATGTAAAACAGGTGTTCCTCTACGGCTCGGGCGACGAGGAAATCCAGTTCCGCTATGACGAAGGCGGCCGGGTCTATCAGGTCAGCCGCGCGTTCGAGGGCGTGATCCCGAATATGGAGCGCCGCTATCGCGAGACCGACAGCGCCTGGGTGCGCGAGGAATTCGAACGCTATCAAAACAACCGGCCCTGTCATTCCTGCGAAGGCTATCGCCTGCGCCCCGAGGCCTTGGCGGTGAAAATCGGTGGCCTGCATGCGGGGCAGGTGGTGCAGATGTCGATCCGCGAGGCTTATGATTGGTGCCTGACCGTGCCCGAGCATCTGACCGCGCAAAAGAATGAAATCGCCCGCGCCATCCTGAAAGAAATCCGTGAACGTCTGGGGTTTCTTAACAATGTCGGGCTGGAATACCTGACGCTGGCGCGCAATTCCGGCACCCTATCGGGCGGTGAAAGTCAGCGGATCAGGCTGGCCAGCCAGATCGGTTCGGGTCTGACCGGGGTTCTGTATGTGCTGGACGAGCCGTCGATCGGCCTGCACCAACGCGACAATGGCCGCTTACTGCAAACGCTGAAAAACCTGCGAGATCAAGGCAATACGGTGATCGTGGTCGAGCATGACGAAGAAGCGATCCGCGAGGCCGATTATGTTTTCGACATCGGCCCCGGCGCCGGTGTGCATGGCGGTCAGATCGTGGCCCAAGGCACGCCCAAGGAAATCGCCGCCGACGCGGCCTCGGTCACCGGGCAATATCTGTCCGGGGTGCGCGCGATTCCGATTCCGGCGGAACGCCGTTCAGGCAACAAGAAACAGGTCACCGTGGTCAAGGCCACGGGCAACAACCTGCGTGAAGTGACGGTCAATTTCCCGCTGGGAAAATTCGTCTGCGTCACTGGCGTATCGGGCGGCGGCAAGTCGACCCTGACGATTGAAACGCTGTTCAAAACCGCCTCGATGCGGCTGAACGGCGCGCGCCAGACCCCGGCGCCGTGCGAGACCATCACCGGGCTAGAGCATCTGGACAAGGTGATCGACATCGACCAGCGCCCGATCGGGCGCACGCCCCGGTCGAACCCGGCGACCTATACCGGCGCCTTCACCCCGATCCGCGACTGGTTTGCCGGTCTGCCCGAGGCCAAGGCCCGTGGCTATAAGGCCGGGCGGTTCAGCTTTAACGTCAAGGGCGGCCGCTGCGAGGCCTGTCAGGGCGATGGTGTCATCAAGATCGAAATGCACTTTCTGCCCGACGTCTATGTCACCTGCGAAACCTGCAAGGGCGCGCGCTATAACCGCGAGACTTTGGAGGTAAAATTCAAGGGAAAATCCATCGCCGATGTGCTGGATATGACGGTTGAGGACGCGCAGGAGTTCTTCAAGGCGGTCCCGTCGATCCGCGACAAGATGGATGCGCTGGCGCGGGTCGGGCTTGGCTATGTCAAGGTTGGCCAACAGGCCACGACCCTGTCAGGCGGCGAGGCTCAGCGGGTGAAACTGTCGAAAGAACTGTCGAAACGCGCCACCGGCCGGACGCTGTATATCCTTGATGAGCCGACCACCGGCCTGCATTTCGAGGATGTGAAAAAGCTGCTGGAGGTGCTGCACGAACTGGTCGATCAGGGCAATACCGTCGTGGTGATCGAACACAATCTCGATGTGGTGAAGACCGCCGATTACCTTATCGACATCGGCCCCGAAGGCGGCGATGGCGGCGGTCAGGTTGTGGCGACCGGCACCCCCGAAGAGGTGGCCAAGGTCGAGGCCAGCCACACCGGGCGCTATCTGAAAGAGATGTTGTCGGCGAAAAAAGTCGCTGCGGAATAACGGTTTAGGGTCCGCACGCGGAAGAATGCGGGGGGCAGCGCCCCCCGGCAAATCTTATTGTTTTTTCATCCCGCAGGTGTTGATCCCCAGGATCGAATAGATCGGGCAAGACGAGATGATCCCGGTCGCCAGCGGGATGATCCCCAGCAGATACAGCCAGCGCAGGCTGGCCTCGGGGTTCATGAAATACCCGGCGATCAGCGCCAGACCCACAACGATGCGCAACACGCGGTCAACCGTTCCGATATTTTTCTTCAGCATTAATACGTCTCCTGACTAATCCGCCGCGACTCAACTATGGCGGGACAATCACAAGTATGCCACCTGTTTTCGTCCGGGTCTGTGACTAGGTCACTTACGGCGCGTCAATTTCCGCTAATGCGACCAGTCCCGGACGATTTGTAACGGTTACCAGCCCGCGATCCTGCCGCACCAGCCCGCGTTTGACCAGAATATCCAGCCGCCGCGACACCACTTCACGCGCGGTGCCGATCCGGGTCGCCAGTTCGGCATGGGTGGTGTGAACAACATCATCCTGCGCCTGATCCAGCAGGGCCGCAGCAAGGCGGCTTTCGACCTTTTGAAAGGCCACGCGTTCCAGCAGTTCCATCATGCTTTGCATCCGGGTGGCAAAGGCCCCGAAGACGAACGCCCGAAACACCGGCGCGGTTTCTATCAGGGTCAGGAACATGTCGCGCGGGACCAGCACCAGTTCGACCTCAGAGGTGGTCACGGCCTCGCCGGTGTAATCCGCCGCGCCCAGCAGCCCCAGCGTCGATTGCACGCAGGACTGGCCCGGCTCGATCCCGTAAAGCAGGATTTCGCGGCCGGTCGGCCCGATCAGATAGACCTCGATCCGGCCCGACAGCACGATGGCAAAGCCGCGCGCCGCCTCACCGGGGTGAAACAGCGCGTGACCTTTCGTCAGGTTGGTGACCGGCAAACCTTGCAGGATCGCCCGCGATTGCGGGTCCATATCCGTCAGCCCCTGTGCCCGGTCGATCCAGTTGCTCATCCGTGGCGGCCACGCTTTTCAAACCGCGGCAGCATGGCGCTGAAATCCATGCCCTTGCCGTTTTCCTCGTCAACAAAGGCCGCATACAGCGCCGCCGCCCGTTCACCCATCGGCGTGTCGGCATCGACCGCCTCGGCGGCCTGTTGCGACAGGCGCAGGTCTTTCAGCATCAGCTCGGCAGCAAAGCCGGGCTTGTAATCGTTGTCGGCAGGCGATTGCGGGCCGACGCCGGGGGCGGGGCAATAGGCGTTCATGCTCCAGCTATAGCCGGACGAGGTCGAAACCACATCGAACATCTTGGCCCGGTCCAGACCCAGCTTGTCGGCAAGGGCAAAGGCCTCACAGGTGGCGATCATGGTGACGCCCAGGATCATGTTATTACAGATCTTGGCGGCCTGACCGTTGCCCGAGGGGCCGCAATGCACGGCCTTTTGGCCCATGATGTCGAACAGCGGCTTGGCGATGGCAAACGCGTTGTCCGCGCCACCAGCCATAAAGGTCAGCGTGCCCGCCGTGGCGCCGCCAACCCCGCCCGAAACCGGCGCATCCATCGCCAGAACCCCGGCGTCCGCCGCGCGGGCGGCGACGCTGCGGGCGCTTTCGACGTCCACGGTCGAGCAATCCAGAAACACCGCACCCTTGGTCATCACCGGCAGGATTTCATCCGCCACCGCCCGCAGGATCGCGCCATTCGGCAGCATGGTGATCACCACGTCGCGCCCGGCTGCGGCCTCGGCGGCGGTTGCGGCCTTGGCTACACCTGCGGGGCAGGGCGCGACCAGATCGAACCCCGTCACCGCATGGCCCGCAGCCGCCAGATTGGCGGCCATCGGCGACCCCATATTGCCCAGTCCGATAAATCCGATATTCATGCCAGCTCCTCCTCAAGCTTCAGCGCTTCCGCCCCCAGCGGCATAAGCATCCGGCTGACATCCACGGCGGGCACATTGGCCATGTCGGGATGCTGCCAGCGGGGGGATTTGTCCTTGTCGATGATCGCGGCCCGGATGCCTTCCAGAAAATCGGAATGCTCGGGGGCGCGATGGGTAAAGCGGTATTCCTGCTCCAGCGCGGCGCGGATCGTGTCGCGGCCCCGCAGGCGGTGCATCATTTCGACGGTGCAGGCCATGGCCAGGGGGCTGTTGCGGCTCATGGTCTCAAGCGTCGCGACGGCGAAGTCCGAGTTGTCCTGCCGCAGCGCGCGCACGATGTCGCCCAAAGTCTCGCCACCGAAATGCGCGTCGATCTTGGGGCGCAGCGCGGCCAGAGGCGCCTCGGGCGCCGGTTGCGCGGCGCGATCAACCGCCTGCCAGTCGCCGGTGTCCTCAAGCGTGGCGATCAGTGCCGGCCAATCGGCGCGCGGCACGTAGTAATCGGCGAACCCGGCCAGAATGGCATCGCCCGGCCCCATCCGCGTGGCGGTGCAGCCCAGATATTCGCCCAGCCGCCCCGGTGCCCGCGACAGGATCAGCGACCCGCCGACATCCGGCACCAGACCGATGCCGCATTCCGGCATGGCGATCTGGCTGTTTTCACAAACGATCCGATGCGAGCCGTGACAGCCCAGACCAACGCCGCCGCCCATGGTAAAGCCCTGCAACAGGCTGATCACTGGCTTGGGGAATTCGAACAGCTTGGCGTTCATCCGGTATTCGTCACGCCAGAATTTCTGGCCAAAGGCGAAATCCCCGGCGCGGCCGGTCTCATACATCACCGTAAGATCGCCCCCGGCGCAAAAGGCGCGATCACCCTCGGCGTCGATGACGATCACCGCGACCTCGTCATCGTTGCGCCAATCGTCCAGCGCCGCCTCGACCGCAAGGCTCATCGGATAGCTGAGCGCGTTCAGCGCCTTCGCTCGCGTCAGGGTAATGCGGCCGGCGCGGCCGGTTTTCCGGATGTCGATATCCGACATCAGCCGCGGGCCTCCAACATCTGCCGCGAAACGATCAGGCGCATGATTTCGTTGGTGCCTTCAAGGATCTGATGCACCCGCAGGTCGCGGACGATCTTTTCGATCCCGTAATCGGCCAGATAGCCGTAGCCGCCATGCAGTTGCAGGCAGTCATTGGCGACCTCAAACGCGCGGTCGGTGACGTAAAGCTTTGCCATCGCACAGAATTTCGAGGCATCCGGCGATTTGTTATCCAGCTTCCACGCCGCTTGCCGCAGGAAGGTGCGGGCCGATTGCAGCTTGACCTCCATATCAGCCAGCCGGAATTGCAGCGCCTGAAACTGGTCGATCGAGCGGCCAAACGCCTTGCGTTCGCCCATATAGGCCAGCGTCGCGTCCAGCGCCGCCTGAGCGCCGCCCAAAGCCGAAGCGGCGATGTTCAGACGCCCGCCATCCAGACCGGCCATGGCATAGACGAACCCACGGCCTTCCTCGCCGATCAGGTTGTCGGCGGGGATGTCGCAATCGTCGAACTGCACCTGCGCGGTCGGCTGGGCGCGCCAGCCCATCTTGTCTTCTTCCGCGCCGAAAGACAGGCCCTTGGTGCCATCCTCGACCACCACGGTCGAAATGCCCTTGGGGCCATCGTCGCCGGTGCGGACCATCACCACGTAAGCGTCGGAATAACCGCCGCCCGAGATGAACGCCTTGGTGCCGTTCAGCCGGTAACCGCTGTCGGTCTTGTCGGCCCGGGTGCGCAACGCCGCCGCGTCCGAGCCCGAGCCAGGTTCGGTCAGGCAATACGAGAACACCTTTTCCATCGTGCACAGGTCAGGCAGCCATTTTTCCTTGGTCTCGTCACTGCCGAACTTGTCGATCATGCCGCCGCACATGTTGTGGATCGACAGGAACGAGCCCACGGCAGGGCAGGACATGGCAAGAGCTTCGAACACCAGCGTTGCGTCCAGGCGCGACAGGCCCGATCCGCCATAGTCTTCGGACACGTAAACGCCCCCAAGGCCCAACTCGGCGACTTTCGGCCACAGGGCTTTGGGGATCGTGCCCTCGTTTTCCCAAGCGCGGGCATTGGGCGCGATATGTTCGGCGCCAAAGGCGCGCGCCATGTCAAAAATGGCCTCTTGTTCCTCGCTAAGTGCGAAATCCATGCTGATCCTCCCCCGGGTATCCCAAGAATTGAACGGACGTTATTTTACGACTGTTTCACAAGTTTTGCAGGCCTAAACCTGCAAGAGCAAGGGGAGGTTTTTCAAAGCCGTTTTGCTAAATCAGACGTACCTGCGCGCCGATGGGCACCAGATCATACAATTCAGCGATTTTTTCGTTATAAAGCCCGATACAGCCCGACGACGACCGGCGGCCGATCTTGCGGGTGTCATGGGTGCCGTGGATCAGATAAGCGGGCCAATCCAGATACAGCGCATGGGTGCCCAGCGGGTTGCCCGGACCGGCGGCCATGGTGATCGGCAGGCTGGGGTCACGCTCGCGCATGTTGGGGGTCGGGGTCCATGAGGGGCCGACCTTTTTGCGCACAACCTTGGTATAACCGCGCTTGGTCAGCTCGTCGGTCATCGGAACCGAGGTCGGATAGAGGCGATAGTCGCTGCCATCGGCGCTCCAGTAATGCAGCGCCCGCGAGGTGGTGTCGGCCAACAGGGTGGCAACGCCCAGACTGTCGAAATGATCCTGCCAGTTCTGCATCGCAAAGCTTGAGATATTGTGCCGGGCGGTGGCTTCGTCCTCGGCCGTCAGAGATTGCGCCCGCAGGATCGTCGGGCTGGCCAGCAGGCTAGCGGTTGCGGTCAGAAAATTGCGGCGGGTAAAGGGGGTCATGGTCTGCTCCGGTCTTTTGACCGTGCGTGCCATGAAACGGCGAAATTTTCCACGCCCGGCGCGGTCACAGCAGCGTCAGACACGCGAATGTGAAGGTTTCTGCCTAAAGCCCGTGCTGAAATTCATCGATCAACAGCCGCACCACATCCTTCAGCGCCTCGGGCGTGTCCTTGCCATCGGCCAGCGCGGCCTCGAACACCGCGCGCTGGCGGTCGGCGCTGGTGCCGGTAGCGATGATGTCGCGGGTGGCTTCGACTTCGGCGACACAGTCCAGCGCCTCGGCATCCTCGGCGACCAGCGCGATCAGTTCTTCGACCAGATCGGCCATCGGCTTGACCCGGCCTTCGCCCAGATCGATCAGCCCCTCGGAAATGCCATAGCGTTGCGCCCGCCAGCGGTTTTCCGCGATCAGGAACGGATCATACAGCCGCCACTGTTGATTGCGCTGCGACAGCCGATACAGCATCCGCATCAGGCATTGCGTCAGCGCCGCCAGCGATAGCGCATTTTCCAGACGCGGGCTGACATCGCAGATCCGCGATTCCAGCGTCGGGAACCGGGCCGAGGGCCGCAGGTCCCACCAGATCTTGCTGCTGTCTTCGATCAGGTTCAGGTCGATCAGCGTATCGACCATATGGCGGTAGTCCTCCCAGCTTTGGGCGCGGGGCGGCAGGCCGGTGCGGGGCAGGTTGTCGAACACCGTCAGCCGATAGGAATTCAGCCCGGTATCAATGCCCTGCCAGAACGGCGACGAGGTGCTCAGCGCCAGCAGATGCGGCAGGAAATAGCTAAGCTGGTTCATCAGGTCGATGCGGTCG
>NZ_JBFHDW010000088.1:0-8931 GCF_041584535.1 Actibacterium sp.
CGCTGGCCGAGACGTTGGGCTCGGATATCCTGATCGATGTCGATGTGACTGACGAGGCGTCGATGGATGCGGCCTTTGCGGCGCTCAAATCGCGCTGGGGCAAGCTGGATTTCGTGATCCATGCCATCGCCTATTCCGACAAGAACGAATTGGCCGGGCGGTTCATCAACACCACGCGCGCCAATTTCCAGAACTCGCTGAATATCTCGTGTTTCTCGCTGATCGACGTGGCCCGCCGTGCGGCGCCGCTGATGAGCGATGGCGGCACGATCATCACCCTGACCTATGGCGGGTCGAACCGGGTGACGCCCTATTACAACGTGATGGGCGTGGCCAAGGCGGCGCTGGAATCGTCGGTGCGCTATCTGGCGAACGATCTGGGGCCGGACGGCATCCGGGTGAACGCGATCTCGCCCGGTCCGATGAAAACGCTGGCCGGCGCGGCGATCGGCGGCGCGCGCAAGACCTTCCGCTTCACCGAGACCAACGCGCCGCTACGGCATAACGCAACGCTGGAATCCATCGGCGGCACTGCTGTCTATCTGGCCAGCGATCACGGCGCCTGCACCACCGGTGAAATCATCACCGTCGATGGTGGCATGCATGTGCTGGGGATGCCCCAGCCCGAGAACCTGTAACACAGACGAGACCGGCCCTTGCGGGCCGGTCATTCCCCCGATCTCGGGGCCGTTGGCCCCGCGGGGTTGAGTATTTTTCCCAAGAAAAAGTTACTTGCGTGCCCGCTCGGCGGCCAATTCGGCGCGCAGGCGATCCAGTTCGGCTCGGAAATTGGCGGCATCGCCGTAATCGCTGAACTGGCTATAGCGGTCATGGGTTTCAGCCAGACGGCGGGCATGTTTGATCGGGCACCAGAATTGCTCGGTCCGGGCGGCGATTTCACGCACATAGGCCAGCAGTCCGTTGCAATAGCCGCAATAGATGCAGTTCAGCTTTTGCAGCGCGTTCAGATAGGCCAGATGCTGGCGATCCACGGCGATATAGTCGCGGCGGCGGACCTTGGGGATGCGACAGACCGGGAAACAGATCGCCTGATAGATCGTGACGAACAGGTCCAGCAGCGCGAAGGGCAGGATCAGCGCATAGATCACCGGCGCGATCAGGACCGTCAGCGGCCGGGTGCGGGACAGGAAGCTGCTGAGTTTTTCGCGGGCGGCGCGTTGAGCGGCGCGGGCGTCAGCCTCGAATTCGACCTTGCGATGGGTGATCGTGTATCGAAATTTCTTCTGGCGCTGTTCCAGTTCGTCCTGAAGCGCCTCTTTCAGTTCCTGCACGCGTGCGCGCAGGGTTTCGGCATTGTTGTCCATGGCCCCGGCCTTTCTGCCTGATCCCTGCACTATAGGATGGCGGCGGCGGCGGGGCCATGGGCGGAATTCAGACGATCTCGACCAGTTCGAACGCGAAGGTCAGAGCCTTGCCAGCCAGCGGGTGGTTGGCGTCAAGGGTGACTTCGGTTTCGGTAACGGCGGCCACGGTGACCGGCATGATCTGACCGCTGGGCGTTTGCATTTGCAGTTGCGTGCCCGGATCAAGCGGCAGATCGGCGGGGATCTGGTCGCGCGGAACGGCCTGAATCGCGTTTTCGTGGCGGTCGCCGTAAGCTTCGGCGCAGGGGATCTCGACGGTTTTCTTTTCGCCGGCGGTCATGCCGGGAAGCGCCTTGTCGAGGCCGGGAATGATCTGGCCCGAGCCGACGGTGAATTCCAGCGGATCGCGCCCGGCCGAGCTGTCAAATGTGGTGCCGTCGGACAGGGTTCCAGTGTAATGAATGCGAACCGTGTCGCCCGGTTTAACCTGGGTCATCGTATATTTCCTGATGTCTTGGGATGGATTGTCAGAGGCCGCACGGGGGTGCGCACGGGTGCTCGGGGTGTGGGCTTACCCTAACGGACCGTTGTCTGATGTAAACCCCGGCCTTCCCGTTGGCGAGGCGCTGTGCAAGAGTTGCGCGCAAAGAAGGAGCCGTCATGACCATCACTGCTTGCGTATTCGACGCCTATGGAACGTTGTTCGATGTTGCCGCTGCCGCGCGCGAGGCCGCGGCCGAGCCGGATGCCGGGGTGCTGGCCGAGGTCTGGCCGAAGCTGGCCGAGGATTGGCGGCGCAAGCAGCTGGAATATTCGTGGCTGTTGGCGGTGACCGGGGATCACATGGATTTCTGGCAGGTCACCCAACGCGGGCTGGAATGGGCGATGGAGGCCTCGGGCATCAGCGACCCGGCGCTGCACGAGCGGCTGCTGGCGTTGTATTGGCAACTGTCGGCCTATCCCGAGGTGCCGTCGATGTTGCAGGCGCTGCGCGAGGCCGGGATGCAGACCGCGATCTTGTCCAATGGCTCGCCCGAGATGCTGGCGGGGGCGGTTCAGTCGGCGGGGATCGGCGGCCTGTTGGATGACGTTCTGTCAGTGGAAAGCGTCGGTGTGTTCAAGCCGCACCGGTCGGTCTATGACCTTGTCGGGCAGCGGTTCGGCTGTGCCCCCGAGGCGGTGCTGTTCGTGTCCTCGAACGGCTGGGATGCGGGGGCGGCGGCGGGCTATGGTTTTCAGACCGCATGGGTCAATCGCGCCGGTCAGCCGATGGACCGCTTGCCTTGGCAGCCTGCCCATGTATTGAATGACCTGACCCGAATTCCCGAACTTGCACGGAGCCTTTAATGCAATTTTTTACTGCCGATGACGGTGCCAAAATCGCCTTTCGTGACACCGGCAGCGGCCAGCCCTTGTTGTGCTTGTCCGGCCTGACCCGCAATACTCAGGACTTTGATTATGTCGCGCCGCATCTGGGCGATGTTCGGATGATCTGCATGGATTACCGGGGCCGGGGCAAGTCGGATTGGACCGGGGCCGAAAGCTATACCGTGATGCGCGAAGGCGCCGATGCGCTCCAGTTGCTGGATCATCTGGGCATCGAAAAGGCCGCGATCCTTGGCACCTCGCGCGGGGGGCTGATCGGCATGGGGCTGGGCGCGATGGCGGCGGACCGGATTTCGGGGCTGTGCATGAACGATATCGGCCCGGCGCTGGAGCGTGGCGGTATCGAGCGGATTTTCGAATATGTCGGCCGTAACCCGGCGGGGGCCAGCAGCTATGAACAGCTGGCCGTGGCGCTGGAACGCAACATGCCCGGCTTTAGCGACATGCCCGAGGGGCGCTGGCTGGCCGAGGCCCGCAAGCACTATCTTGAGACCCCCGAGGGCCTGAAGATCAACTACGATCCGGCGCTGCGCGACTCGTTCCTGAAGGATTACGAGGCCGAGGCCCCGGACCTGTGGCCGTTCTTCGACATGCTGGCGGATCGCCCCGTGGCGGTCATTCGCGGCGGCAATTCCGACCTGCTATCGCCCGCGACCGTCGCCGAAATGAAGCGCCGCAACCCGGCGCTGATCGCCGCCGAAGTGCCGGGCCGCGCGCATGTGCCGTTCCTGGACGAGCCGGAATCGCTGGCGGCGCTGCGGGCGTTCATCGCCGCTTTGGGCTGAGGCCGGGCCGGGTTTTCCACCCGGCGCGCGTCGCTTCTCCCTATTTGATTTGCCTGTCGGGCCGGGTTTCGCGCGGAATCCCGGCCCGAAATGCGATATTTTCAGCCCAATTTATGCTAAGCTGAATCCCAGTTTTCGCTGCAAGTTCAAAGTCCTCGCCACATCTGGCCCCAATCCGCAAGGAATTGTCCAAGTCTGGCGCTTAATCGTCCATCTCGATTTAATTGACTGTGTCAACTATCTGCGGCATAACGGCTCAGGATTTATGAGAGGGAGGAGACCTCATGCGCACTCAAGTTTGTATCATCGGTGGTGGCCCGTCGGGCCTGTTGCTGTCGCAGCTTTTGCACAACAAGGGCATCGACACGATTATTCTGGAACGCAAGACCCGCGATTATGTTCTAGGCCGTATTCGCGCCGGGGTTCTGGAAGTCGGCTTTGCCGAACTGATGCGCGAAGCCGGTGTCGGCCAACGCATGGACACCGAAGGATTTGTCCATGACGGCACGGTGATCGCCTATGGTCAGGAACAGTTCCGCATCGATTTCACCAAACACACCGGCACCCCGGTCATCGTCTATGGCCAGACCGAACTGACCCGCGACCTGTATGACAAGCGCGAAGAAACCGGTGGCAATCTGATCTTCAACGTCGATCACGTGGTCATCAACGACGCCGATACCGACAAGCCCTATGTGACCTTCGAAGCCGACGGCAAATCCCAACGCATTGATTGCGACTATGTGGCGGGCTGTGACGGTTTCCATGGTGTCAGCCGCCAGACCATTCCGCTGACCGTGCGCAAGGAATATGAAAAGGTCTATCCGTTCGGCTGGCTGGGCCTGCTGTCGGAAACCCCGCCGGTGCATGAGGAACTGATCTATTCCAACTCGGACCGCGGGTTCGCGCTGTGCTCGATGCGCAATGCCAACCTCAGCCGCTATTACATCCAGTGCCCGCTGTCGGACAGCCCGAGTGACTGGTCGGACCAGATGTTCTGGAACGAGCTCAAGCGCCGCATCCCCGAAGAACATGCCGACAAGCTGATCACCGGCCCATCGATCGAGAAATCCATCGCACCGCTGCGCAGCTTTGTGTCCGAGCCGATGCGCTGGGGCCGGTTGTTCCTGTGTGGCGACGCCGCGCATATCGTGCCGCCCACCGGCGCGAAGGGCTTGAACACTGCCGCATCCGACATCTACTATCTGTATCACGCGATGGTGCAGTTCTATGCCGACAAGGATACCGAAGGTCTGGACCGCTATTCTGAAAAGGCACTGGCCCGGATCTGGAAGGCCGAGCGGTTCAGCTGGTGGATGTCCAACCTGCTGCACCGTTACCCCGACCAGACCGACTTTGACCTGAAGATGCAGCGGGCCGATCTGGAATTCCTGCGCGAGAACGAAGCCTCGCAAAAAGTGCTGGCTGAAAACTATGTGGGGCTACCCTTCTGATGCAATTTACCGGGCCTGATGGCCTTTGCATTCACTATGACATTCAGGGCGCCCCGGACGGGGCGCCCATCGTCTTTTCCAACTCTCTGGGCACGGATCTGCGGCTTTGGGATGCGGTGGTGCCGCTGTTGCCGCCGGGGCTGCGGATCGTCCGCTATGACACGCGCGGCCATGGTGGCACCGATTGCCCGCCCGGCCCCTACGCCATGGGCAGCCTTGTGCGCGATGCCGAGGCGTTGCTGGATCACCTGAACATCCGTGATTGCGTGTTCGTCGGGCTAAGCCTTGGCGGGATGGTCGCGCAGGGGCTGGCGATCAAGCGGCTGGATCAGATCCGGGCACTGGTGCTGTCCAACACCGGGGCGCGGATCGGCTTTGCGCCGATGTGGCGCGACCGTGCCGCGCTGGTGCGCCGGGCCGGGATCGAGGCCATCACTGACGCGGTGATCGAGCGCTGGTTCAGCAAAACCTTTCGCGCCACGCCCGCCGTCGGGTTTTGGCGCGATATGCTGACCTCGCAGCCCGCCGAAGGCTATGCCGGCTGTTGCGAGGCCATCGCCGGCACCGATTTCTACACCCCGACCTCGGGGCTGGGCCTGCCGACGCTGGGCATCGCCAGCGACCGCGATATCGCCACCCCGCCCGATCTGGTGCGCGAGACCGTCGATCTGATCCGGGGCTCGAAGTTCGAACTGATCCGCGGCGCCGGTCACCTGCCCTGCGTCGAAAAACCTGACGAATACACGGCGTTGCTGACCGGTTTTCTGACCGAAATCGGCCATATCTGACCTTGCAGCGCGGCCCGGGTCCCGGCAATACGAAGGCAAAAATGGAGGCGCAGATGGCGCGGATTATCTTGGTGCATGGCGCATGGGGCGTGGCCGGTGTGTGGGACGCTTTGATCCCGCTGCTCAGCGCCGCGGGGCACGAGGTCTCGGCCCTGACCCTGCCCGGCCATACCGGCCACGCGACCCCGCCTCATACCGTCGGCCTGATGGACTATGCCCGCGCCATTGCCGACGCCATTGGCGACCGTCCGGCCATTCTGGTCGGGCATTCGATGGGCGGAATGGCGATCACCGCCGCCGCGCAGCTTGTTCCTGAAAAAGTTGAAAAACTGATCTATCTGGCGGCTTTTCTACCAAAGGATGGCGACAGTTTGTTGTCATTGATCAAGCGTCAGGACCTGACAATCGGCAATGCTGTGCGCCCCGGCGCGGCTGTGGGCACCACCGTTCTGGACCCGGACACCGCCCATACCTATCTGTTTCACGACGCCTCGCCGGAACAGCGCAGCCTTGGCCTGTCGCAAAACGGCGTCCAGCCCAACGCGCCGCAAACCGACCGGATTGAGATCACTTCCCCTGCCTACGCCGATATTCCCAAGGCCTATATCCTGTGCGACGACGACCGGACACTGACCCCGGCCTTGCAGGCCGAAATGGCCCACGCCACACCCGGAGTCGACATTGTGACGTTGGAAGCCGGACATTATCCGCAACTGACCGCGCCCGAAAAACTTGCCCCGGTCATTCTTGACCTGATCTAGGCCAAACGACGCGCGGTCATCGGGGCCTTGCCCCGGCCCCTGCTTGATCCCGGTGCCGAGGACAGTTTATCTCGAACCCGGCGCGTGTGTGGCGCCCGGAATGGTGCCGATGTCGAACAGATTACCGATTTTCTTTATCCTTATGACGCTGGCCATCGACGCGATGGGCATTGGCCTGATGATGCCGGTCATGCCCGACCTGATCCGCAGCGTCACCGGCGGCGATCTGGCGCAGGCGGCGGTCTGGGGCGGCGTTCTGGCCGCAGCCTTTGCGGTGATGCAATTCCTGTTCGGCCCGCTGCTGGGCAACCTGTCAGACCGCTATGGCCGCCGTCCGGTGCTGTTGCTGTCGCTGGGCTTTATGGCGCTGGATTATCTGGTGATGGCGCTGGCCGGGTCGATCTGGCTGTTGCTGGCCGGGCGCATCGTCGGCGGCATCACCGCCGCAACCCCTGCCGCCGCCACCGCCTATATCGCTGACATCTCGCGGCCTGAAGAAAAGGCCGCGCGCTTTGGCCTGATCGGCGCAGCGTTCGGTTTGGGCTTTGTCATCGGCCCGCTGATCGGCGGGTTGCTGGGCGCGATGGGTCCACGCGCACCGCTTTACGCCGCCGCCATCGTTGCGGCACTGAACATGGCGCTGGGGGTGCTGGTGCTGCCGGAAACCGTCAAGCCCGAGAACCGCCGCGCCTTTCGCCTGTCGCGGGCCAATCCGCTGGGCGCGTTTCAGGACATGGGCCGCCTGCCCGGCCTGCATCGGTTGCTGCTGATCGAGCTGCTGTATGAGTTCGCCTTCCTGGTTTATCCCACCACCTGGGCCTATTTCACCCAAGCGCGGTTTGGCTGGAGTGTCGGCATGATAGGCCTGTCGCTGGCGTCGTTCGGGGTGTCGATTGCCTTTGTTCAAGGCGCGCTGATGCGGCAGATCCTGAAACGTCTGGGCGAACGGCGCACGGTGTTTTTCGGGCTGACTGTCAATGTCGGCGCATTCCTGTTTTTCGCGCTGGTCCAGAATGGCACGCTGGCGCTGTTCCTGACACCGCTGACCGCATTGGGCGCGGTGGTGACACCGGCGCTTCAGGCGCTGATGTCACATCAGACCCCCGATAACGAGCAAGGCGCATTGCAGGGCGCGGTTGCGTCGATGCGGGCGGTGGCGATGATCCTGTCGCCCTTTGCCATGACCCAGATCTTTGCCCTGTTCAACGGGCCGGGGGCGCCGGTCTATTTGCCGGGGGCGGCCTTTGTTCTGTCCGCGGCTCTGATGCTGGCCTGTCTGGTAATCTTTGCCGGATCCCGCCTTAGGACGGCGGATTTGACGTAACGGCAGTTCCGCGCTCTCTTGCTGCCAGACGCCCCTCCGGCAAGTCTGACCGCAAGAACAGGAGACCCCACATGACCCGAATTCGCGCCGCTGTCTGTCACGCGTTCAACACCCCGCTGCAGATCGAGGAAATCGACCTGCGCGCGCCCGATACCGACGAGGTCGAGGTGACCTTGGCCGCCGTCGCGATCTGTCAGTCGGACATTTCCTATACCGAGGGCGCATGGGGCGGCCCCCTGCCCGCGGTTTACGGTCACGAGGCCGCTGGCACCGTCTCTGCCGTCGGGCCGGGCGTTACCACCTATGCGGTGGGCGACAAGGTTCTGGTGACGATGCTGCGGTCCTGCGGCGCTTGCGTAACCTGCGCCACCGGCCACCCGGCCAGTTGCACCACCCCGGTCATGCCCGAGCCGCCGCTGCATATGGCGGATGGCGGCGCGCTGGATCAGGGCTTGGTGACTGGCGCTTTCGCGGAAAAAGTCGTGGTGCATCGCAGTCAGCTTGCACCGCTGGCGGCGGATATGCCGCTGGATTCGGCCTGTCTGCTGGCCTGCGGGGTGATCACCGGCATCGGCGCGGCGGTGAATGCGGCCGCGATCCGGCCCGGCGCGTCGGTCGTGGTGATCGGCGCGGGCGGCGTTGGCCTGAATGCCATTCAAGGCGCGCGCATCGCCGGGGCAGCGCGGATCATTGCGGTGGATATGGTCGCGGACAAGCTGGACGCCGCGCGCGAATTCGGCGCGACCGACACGATCCTCGCCAGCGAACCCAAACCTTGGTCGACCGTTCGCCGTATCACCGGCGGGCGCGGCGCCGATGCGGTTCTGGTCACAGTGGGCGCGATTCCGGCCTATGACAGCGCCACGCGCTATCTGGCGTCGGGGGGGCAGGTTATCATGGTCGGCATGCCGCATTCCGGCGACCGGGCCAGCTATGAGCCGGTGGTTCTGGCCCGCACCGGGCAAGGCATGACCGGGTCGTTCATGGGCGACACCGTGCTGGTGCGCGATATCCCGTGGATGGTGGACATGTATCAGCAAGGGCGACTCAAGCTGGACGAGCTGATTTCCGGGCGCTGGCGGCTGGATCAGATCAACGAGGCCATCGC